>DAOUJB010000525.1:0-5642 GCA_034423155.1 Anaerolineae bacterium
TGGCGGCTGTCCAGCCAAAGACTTCATCGGTCATCGCTTCGTTTTGCAGCTGCGCCAGATACTTGACGGCGGCGATCGTCTCATCGCTGTTGAGCACGACATTTTCGTTTTCGTCCTGAACGCTGCCGCCGAAACTCCAGATAGCGGCGCGGTTTGCCATGCGGCTGTCGAGCTCGGGGCTCATGCCGATACCGACCGGGATGCCGCTGGTCTCAAAGATAGCGCGTCCGCCTTCCAGCAGGTCGTCATAAGTCTTGGGACCATCGGGATAGCCGGCTTCTGTCCACAGGGCGATGTCATAATCGCCAGGATCGGGCACATAACCATGGGTATAGGCATACCAGGTATCGGATACGGGCAGGTACGAGGCGGCTTCGCAGGTGCTGGCGCGCTCGCCATACATCTCGGCTGCGGCTTCGTTAATGTCGCGCAGGTCGTGCAAGCCATCAATGAATGAAGCCGGCGAGAACAGAACCTCGACGATGCTGTGTCCATCACCCGCGTCTATTTCTGCCGCCAGCGTAGAAAACAGCTCGGTGAAATTGACATGGTCGACAGTGACGCCGACGCCGTTTGCCTCGCCCCATTCGGCAGCGTAGGCATCGAACCATTCGTCATAGCGCGGCACGAAGTGGCTCCACTGCAGCAGGCTGATTTCGGTGCCTTCGGCATAGTCACCTTGCGCCGAACCAGCCAAACCAAAAGCCGCCAACATACACAAAACAATTAGGATTCGTATCATCTTTTTCATCTGGGTTTCTCCTCAATTTGCTATGTTCTATTGCCACGAGGCACGCTGGCCACGCGACACAGTCATCTTAGCAAATGGTGGTGGCTCGCGCAAACTTCGCATCGCTTGCCAGAACCCATGCGCCATTATCTCCCGATCATGCCCAGCTCACGCCAATGATCAAAGATCGCTTGAATCTGTTCATGCGTCTGGGCGACCGATTCTTCCGCGCTCAATTCGCCGAGGGCGACTTTGGCGACCATCTTCGGCAGGATGTTTTCGGCATATACCTGGCTGATGGCAGGATTGGCGGTGCCGGGATAACCAAGCTGCGCCGACCATTCGCTTACTGTGGCCAAGAAGCGGAACTTGTCCGGCGGCTGCGAGCCGAAAGGGTCGTCTCTCAGCCATGCGTCAAGCTGAGTTGCGCTATCGGGATAGCAAGGCAAATTGTAGAGTTCGCTGTGCCAGACCACCTCGTCATAGCTGGCGAGATAATCAAGCAGGAATTGCTGCGCCGCTTCCCATTCCGCGCCTTCGACATAGGCAGGGATGACATGAGTCAGTACATTTGTGCCGCCATATGCGCCGGCTGGTCCCGCCAGCGCGCCGCTCAAACCGATGCCGGCCGCCGCCGTTTCATCAATTCTCTGCAAGCTGCGATAGGCAGAACTGGGATTAAGGATGAAGCTGGCTTCGCCGGCAATCAGCGCTTGATTGTTGCTGGGCGGTCCCCAGCCGAAAACTTCGTCGGTCATCGCGAGCCGATGCAATTCCGCGAGATATTCCACAGCGGCGATGGTTGCTTCGCTATTGAGCGTGACATTCTCGTCTTCGTCTTGAACGCTGCCGCCGAAGCTCCAAATCACCGAGCGAACCGCCATTTCGCTATCAGGTTCCGGGCTTAGGCCGATGCCGACGGGAATCCCGGTATTTTCATAGATAAGAGCGCCCGTTTCCAGCAGGTCGCTCCAGCGCTGCGGTCCGGCGGGATAACCTGCCTCCGTCCACAGGGCAATATCATAATTGCCGTGATTGACCACCTGAGTGACGACGAAGCCATACCACTTGTCGCTCGCAGGTAGATAAGCGCTCGCGCGGCAATAAGCGCGCTGTTCACCGAAGAGTTCGCGCGCCCGCTGGTTGAGTTCGCGCAGGTCATGCAGGCCATCGACAAAAGCGGCGGACGGTATCGTCATTGCGTAGATGCTGTAGCCGGCGCCCGCGTCGATGCCGCTAACCAGCGACGAAGCAATTTCGGTTAGGCTGACATGGTCGACTGTGACCGCGACATTGTTGGCGTTGCCCCATTCGGCAGCGTAATTGTCGAACCATTCATCGTAACGCGGCACAAAATGATGCCACTGCAAGAGGCTAATGGCAGTGCCATCGGGGAAGCTGTCTTTAGCGCCGCCCACACCTGTTGTCGCCAGCGCCAAGACGCAAGCCAAGCAGATCAAAAGACATGTCTTCATATCGCGCAGTCCCCTCATGCAGCCTAATCGCGCACTTAGTTCAAGTGTAAGACAGGGCGCGCATGAGTCAAGCCGCTGGCGGTCCGATGCGGGACCGCTAGAAGAGTCGCCTTTGCCGCGCCGGCTGCGCGCCATCCAACAGCACATAACTCGCCAGCTTCTGCGTATTGCGGATGCCGATCTGCTTGAGATGCGACAAGTCCGTCAGCCTGCCTCGCCGCCGCGCCCGCAGTATTGCGTTTGCGCCGACTGGACCGACGCCGGGGATGCGCAGCAGTTGTTCACGTTCGGCTCGCATGATCTCGATCGGAGCGTGCGCCAGGTGTTCATCCGCCCAGGCTTGCTTGGGATCGACATCGGTGCGCAGGTTGCCATCGCGCAGGAAAGGCAGCTCTTCCACATCCCAGGTGTAGTCGCGCAAAAGAAAGCTGGATTGATAGAGGCGGAATTCGCGTATCGCTTCGGTCGCCGGCAGATTCTCGAAAGGCGTGCCCGGCACTGGACCGAAGGCGGAGTAATAGACGCGCGCCAAATTTGCCTGGCTGTAGAGTTTGTCGCTCATGGACAGCAGTTCCAGGTCGGTATCGCCGACAGCGCCGACGACAAACTGGGTGACGCTGCTGGCCAGCCTTTCATTTTGGTGGTCGCGGCGGATCTGCTCTGCCCATTGCAGCATGCGCAGCAGCTCTTGCACGAAGATTTTCTTGGGCGCGAGCTTGTGCAGGCGCTGGCTGGTCGGCGCTTCCAGATTGACTGATATGCGGTCGGCCAGCTGCATGGCGCGGTAGAGCTGGTCGTATTCTATGCCCGGCATGATCTTGAGGTGAATGTAGCCGTGGTAGCGCTGCTTGCTGCGGATGATGTCAGCCGTGTCGATGATCTTGTCTTGCGTCGTTACCGAGCCTTTGATGATGCCGCTGGACAAGAAGAGACCGTCGACCTGTTTGGCGCGTTGCAGTGTGTCGAATGCGCCCGCCATCTCATCGGGCGAGAATGTCACGCGCTTCGTCTTGGCTCGCCCGGCGCGAAAGACGCAATAATGACAGTTGCGCTCGCAGGCGGTGGTCATCATGGATTTGAGCACGGGTTTGGGACCGCGCGGCGTCTGCAAATTGGCGATGCAGTCGCTGAAGTTGTATTCTTGCTTGCGCGACCGACGTTTGCGCTCGGCCTGTGGGCTGTCGCCGGCGGGTTCGTGCAGCGTTACATCGCCCATCTGCGAGAGCTTGGTGAGTGTTTCGGAGACGAGTCGGCCAGCCATGCCTCCATGTTATAGAACATTTGTTTTATTGTCAAGGAGTTTCTTGCCCAATTGCGAATTTCGTCACAAGAGCAAAGGCGGCTGCAGGCGAAGCCAGTCTGGCTTGTGCTGTTTGAGCGCTTCCAGAACAGCCGCAAAGACTTGCGCATATTCGCCATCGGCATCGACCTCGACAATTTGCTGCCCTTTGCCTCGCAGCAATTTCACGGCTGCGCGATATTTTTCTGCGCGAGCCGGCAGGTTGTTCTCGAAGAGATCGCGTTTGTGTTCGCGCTTGCGCATGCGCTCGTAGGCTTTCATGGGGCTGACATTGAGCACGATCGTCAGGTTGGGTTGTCGCGCCCAGCTATTCAAGTTGTAGATATCTTCCATGCTGAACCCCGCGCGCGCTTGATAAACCAGCGAAGACAGCACAGAGCGGTCGCAGATGACGATGCGTCCAGCCCCCTGCAGAAAGGGCTCAACGATGCGCCCGAGATGCTCGCTGCGGTTCAAAGCAAAAGCCAGCGCCAGCGATTGCGGGCTCATGGACCGGCTGCCAGCCAGCGCCGCGCGGATCTCTGCGCCGACCAGACAATCGGCGTGCGGCTCTTGGGTTAGCAGCACCTCATCGCCCTGCGTTTGCTCCAAGACGCTGTGCAGTTGTTGCGCGATGCTGGTCTTGCCCGCGCCGTCTATGCCCTCGATGACGATGAAGAAGCTCTCGTTTGACATGCGAACAAGCATACCTTTTGCGAATGTCTTAGACAAGCGACTGAATTGGGGGCAGGGTGGCGGATTCGCGTCCCTTTGTGCGCACAGCAGATTGTGGTTTAATCACCTGGTTCATAATAGCGCGCGGGAGGGCAGCATGGCGACGCCACTGACAGAAGCGGAAATCACAGCCAAACTGGGCGATCTGGACGGCTGGCGGCGAGACGGGGAGCGCTTGGTCAAGCAATTCGGCTTTGACAATTACCTGGCTGGTCTGGCCTTCGCCTCGGCGGTCGGCGTATTGTGCGAAGGCGCCAATCATCACCCCGATATGACGATCGGCTGGCGGCGGGTGGAGGTGTCTTTCACGACGCACGATGCCGGCAACCGACTGAGCGCAAAAGACTTCGCTGCTGCGGCTGGCATTGACGCGCTCGGCTATCCCAAGTAGCGCCGAAACCGGCTCGCAAATGCGCCTGCTGCTCTTCAACCTGGCTGTAGACGAGAACGACCCCGTCCTGGCTTTCGCCTGCGACTGGATTCGCCGCCTGGCGCACAAATGTGACTCGATTGATGTGCTGACCATGCGGCGCGGCGACTATCGGCTGCCGAGCAATGTGCGCGTATTCTCTGCGGGGCTAGAAAAGGGCTGGAGCAAACCGCGGCGGGCGGTCAATTTCTATGTTCAGTTGCTGCGCTTGCTGAGCGAACAGCGCTATGATGCCTGCTTCGCGCACATGATCCCGCTCTTTGCCGGGCTGGGCGGACCCATTCTAAAGGCGCGCGGCATCCCCATCACTCTATGGTACACGCATCGCCAGCGGTCTTGGCAGTTGTGGCTGGGGCAAGCCATGTCGCAGCGCATCGTCAGCGCCGATGAATCCAGTTATCCCTATCCAAGCGACCGGCTGCGCGTGCTTGGGCATGGCATCGACACCGACTATCATACGCCGCGCATGAACAGCGTCACCGATGCAGAAGAACCGCTGGTTGTGCAGGTCGCGCGATTGTCTGCCATCAAACATCAAGCGACTACCATCCAGGCGGTCAGCGAATTGCCAGTGCGCTTGGCATTGATTGGCGGCGTGCAGCCGGGCTTTCCCGATTCATACCGCGCCGGGCTGCTGGAAATGATTGATGAGTTGGGCTTGTCCGCCCGCTGTCAGCTGGTGGGCGATCAAAGTCGTGGGGAAGTGCTGGCTTGGTATCGGCGCGCTGCCATCGCCGTCAACATGAGCCCGCCCGGGTTGTTCGACAAAGCTGTCCTGGAAAGCATGGCTTGCGGCGTGCCCACCATCGTGGCCAATCCCGCCTTTGCGCCGCTTTTGGGCGAGCACAGCGACTTGCTGCTGACCGATTCGCCAGCAGATATCGGCGGTTTGCGAGAGCGAATCGCGCGAATCAGCCGGCTTTCCAGCGGAGAACGAGCCGCTATTGGCGCAGAACTGCGCGAGAATGTCCTGCGACAGCACAGCCTGCCGCG
>DAOUJB010000526.1:0-3202 GCA_034423155.1 Anaerolineae bacterium
TTCTGCGCGCAAATCGCCGAGGTCGAGGTGGACGAAGAGACCGGCGATGTCAACCTGCTGAATCTGGCCGTCGTGCAAGAAGTCGGACGCGCCATCAATCCGCTGGCGGTGCAAGGGCAAATGCAAGGCGGGGCGGTGCAGGGCGTCGGCTGGGCGCTATTCGAAGAGATGCGCTATGACGATGATGGCCAGTTGCTGTCTGGCTCGTGGATGGACTATGCCATGCCCGATGCCGTGCAAGCCGCGCCCATTCACACGCAGATCGTCGAGATGCCCTCTCGCAGCGGTCCTTTTGGCGCGCGTGGCGTGGGCGAGCCGCCGGTCATCCCCACTGTGGCTGCGATCGCCAATGCTGTCGCGCATGCAACTGGCGTGCGCATGACCCAGACGCCGATGACCGCGCCGAGGGTACTGGAGGCCTTGGAGAGTCGCTAACGCGCACAACCCGGGAATTCGGAAAATTCGTGGAAGGGGCGAACCTTGTATCGCCCTTTTCCGCTTCTCGTTGTTGAATTAGAAACAGGCGACAAGGTTTGTCAGCCCTAAGTCTGCTCGCGTTTAGGCAGTTCGGGAGCTACAACTTGCCGCCGTCGATGGGCAACACCTGCCCAGTGATCCAACCCGCGTATTCGGATGCGAAGAAAACGACGCCGTTGGCAATGTCTTCGGCGCTGCCCAGCCGCTTCAAGGCAAATCTCTCGATCAGCGCTTGCTGCCCCGCTTCGCCATAAGTCTCGAATTGGCGGATGGAATTGGGATTGGACAGCACAAAGCCCGGCGCGATGTTGTTGACTGTGATCTGCCACGCGCCCAATTCATGCGCCAGTTGCCGCGTCAAGCCGATCTGCGCGGCCTTCGCCGAAGCATAAGCCTGGATGCCCGTCAGGCTGACGCCCAAGCCGGCGCCGCTGGAAATGTTGATGATGCGGCCATAGCGCGCGGCTTTCATGGACGGCGCGACCGCCTGGGCGAAGTAGAAGGCTCCGCGCGTGTTGACCTCGAAGATGCTGTTCCAGTCTTCTTCGTTGATCTCTTCCAGCGGACGACCGATTTGCCCCAGCACGCCGCCCGCGTTGTTGACCAGGATGTGCACGGGACCATCGGTTGCGAGCACTTCATCCACCAGCGCAAAAACAGCCTCCCGCTCGCGCACATCGACGACCCGCGTCTGACATGTGCCGGCCTCTGCCTCACACAGCGCTGCCGTTTCCGCCAGTTCGTCCGCCAGCACATCGCAAGCCCAGACAGATGCGCCGCGCTGGGCAAAGGCCAGGCTGATCGCGCGCCCGAAACCATGCGCCGCGCCAGTTACGATTGCCGTCTTGCCTGTGAAGTCGATGTTCATGTCAGCTCCGCCCTTAATTCTTCCAGGTTGCCCAGGCTCTGTTCGCGCGCGCCATTTTCGATCTCGCGGATCATGGCGATCCAGCGGCGCGTCAAAGGCATGTCCATGCCGATTGCCTCCGCCTGCGCCACGATCGGCTCGTACATAGAAACCTCTGTCGCGCGTTTGCGCACTGCCAGGTCGCGCCAGATGCCGCTGTGCGTTTTCGCGGATTGCTTGTTGAATGCCACCAATGCTTCCAAGGATCGGGCTATGCCGGCCTGGTCGTCTGTGCGAAAAAGCGCTGGCTCGAAGCCGTTGAAGCCCAGCGGCCTGATGTCCAGCTCCTCCGCCAGCCACAAGATTTCTTGCGCGGCGCGGATGTAGACGGGGCGATAGCGCATATCCGACAGCGCGTCAGATATGGATTCGTGCGTCAATGCCGAAACAAAGAGCATCGCGCCGTAGGCTTCTTTGCCCCACAAATAGCCGAAGATGTTGTCGGTGAACATGGCGTCAGCATCAAAGTCGCGCAGCGCAACAACCAGCCGCCGCGCCCGATTCGTTTCCGCGCCGTCCAGCTCGCCGATGACGACCGCGCCGCGTCCGCCAAAGAGAATCTCGCCCGGCGCATGATAATCGGCGCTGAAATTGACGAATGCGCCGACTGTGCGCTCGCGACCGACGATCTCGGCGATGGCCAATTCGTTCAAGCCATTCTGCAAGGAAACAACGCAGCCATCATCGGCGAGAAATGGCGCAAGTGACTCGGCCGCCGCGCGCGTATGTTGCGACTTTGTGCAGAGCAGGATGAATTCGTATTGTCCGCTCAGGTCGCTGGGCAAAAACGCCCTTGCCGACACGCGGAACTCGTCGATGGGTCCGGTGATGCGCAGCCCATTTTCGTTGATAGCAGCGACATGTTCTGGCACGACATCCACGAAAGCGACATCGTGCCCGGCGCGCAGCAGGTATGCGCCGACTGTGCCGCCGATTGCACCTGCGCCCCATATCAGCATGTTCATCTAGTCCCAGCCCCTTTCCAGCAGCGCGCATGTTTCTGCGACTGCCACTTGCCAAATCGCCAACATCTCTTCATCGCTGCGCTGGTAAAGGCCGCCCATATTGCCATCGCCCAGCAGCTCGCGCGTTTGCTGCGGGTTTAGCTGCGCCAGCCTGTCCAGGTCGGTCAGTGGTTTTGCGCCTTCGGGCAGCGCGATCTCAGCCAGCCGCGTCCACGGATAATTTTCCATCCAACTGGCGTGCGAACAGAGCGGGTCGGTCTCTAGCACTTTCGCCCAGGTTTGCGGCGCGTTGTACCAATTGTGCCATTTGACGGTCGCATCGGGATTGTCCATCATCCATTCGCGCAGCATGCCTTGAGCCGGCGCATTGCCGCCATGCCCGTTCACCAGCAAGATGCGCCGGAAGCCCGCGCGCTTGATGCTGTCCAGCACATCGCGGATCAGCGCCAGATAAGTCTCGATGCGCAGCGTGACCGTGCCCGGAAAAGCCGTCCATTGCGTCGCCAAGCCATAGGGCAGGGCAGGATAGACCGGCACATCCGCTAGCTCGCCCGCTTCCGCAGCCAGTCGCGATGCCAGGATGGTATCCACGCTGAGGCTGAGATAGGCATGCTGTTCGGTGCTGCCGGTGGGCAGGATGCAGCGATCGTCGCGGTTCAGGTATTCCTCGACCTGCATCCAGTTCATCTTGGAAATGAGCATCTGCCGTCCTTTGCGCGTCATTGGTTGGCGTTGATATTGCGCATAAGCGATAATAGTGCTTGCGCAATCGACACGCAAGGAATATCCATGCTCAAAGCCTTGTTCATCCTGCCCGACGAAATCCGTCAGCGCGTCTATCCCGATGACCTGC
>DAOUJB010000527.1:0-2507 GCA_034423155.1 Anaerolineae bacterium
ATCGCGCCCCCAGGCATTGAGCACGCTGAAGGCTTCGGGCGGGTAGCCGGCTTCCAGCACGATTTCCGCCAGGATGAGCGAAGACAGGGGCGTTTTCTCGGCTGGCTTGATGACGAAGCTGTTGCCCGCGGCGATGGCAGGGCCGATCTTGTGGCAAGCCAGGTTGACCGGATAATTGAAGGGCGTGATGCCCAGCACGGTGCCGATGGGCAGCCGGCGCGTAAAACCCTGACGATTCTCGCCGGCCGGAGTCCAGTCGATGTCGAAAACCTCGCCACCGATGCGCCGCGCTTCTTCGCTGGATATCTTGAGCGTCTCCAGGGCGCGAGTCGTCTCGCCGATGGCGGTTTTGCGATTCTTGCCGCCTTCGAGGATCATCGCCTCGACCACTTCGTCGAAGCGCTCCCGCAGCAAGCGCGCCATATTCCCCAAGATCTCGCTGCGGCGGTGGCTGGGCAGCTTGCGCGTCACTTCAAAGCCGCGGGCGGCCGCCGCCAGGGCATCGTCCATATCTCCCCGCGAGGCCATGGCGACCGCGCCGACCACGCTGTCATCGTAGGGGAAGCGCACTTCCATCACATCGTCGCTGCCGCGCCATTCTCCGCCGATCAGGTTCTTCTGCACCATGCGATTTCCTCGTTTTATACTGACTTATGGGCGAGCCACCGCCCTGCCGCCATAGTCCGCAGCTAAAAGCCTCAGCGATACGCGGGCAGGTAGTCTCCGTGCGCATCGATCAGCTCGTCCACCATCGACCAGATTTGATCCAGCGTCAGTTCGGCGGCGGTGTGTGGGTCGAGCATGGCGGCGTGATAGATATGCTCGCGTTTGCCCGTCAGCGCCGCTTCGACTGTCAGCGCCTGCACATTGATATTGGTTTGCATCAAGGCGGCCAGGTGCGGCGGAAGTTCGCCGATGCGCGTGGGCTGGATGCCGTTGGCATCGACCAGGCAGGGCACTTCGACACAGCAGCCAGCCGGCAGGTTGTCGATGATGCCGGTATTGGGCACATTGCCATAGATCGTGCGCGCCGCACCCGTTTCCATGCTATGGATGATCAGCGAGCCATATTCCACGCTGCGCTCGACCTTGTTCAGGTTGCGGATGCTGTGCACAGTCCAGCTCTTGTGCATGGGGTTGGTATCGGCCAGCGCCGCCATGATCTCGGCTTCGCTGGGGATGCGCCCTTCGCTTTCGGCTTTTTCCAGCAGCTGCCAACTGATGATGCCGGCTTTGCAGCGTTCGATATATTCGTCCAGCGGGATGTTGAAGCGCTCGACCAGTTCTGGCGCGCCCGACTTGATGAAGTACGGCACATATTCGCTGAAATGCTCGCTGGATTCGGTCACGAAATAGCCCAGCCGCTGCAACATTTCGTAACGCACGCGATTCCATTTGGGCACGCGGCCTTCGTCATGCACGCGCCGCAGCCGGGGATACAGGTCTTCGCCCGTTGAGCGCCGCTCGAACTTGAGATAGAAAGCCATGTGGTTGATGCCCGCCACCAGGTAATTGATGTCGTCATCGGGCAAGCCGATATCCCGCGCCAGTTCGTGCGCTGTGCCGGGCACGCTGTGGCACAGGCCGACGCTGGCGATATCGGCCGCGCGGCTCAATGCCCACTGATTCATGCACATGGGGTTGGCATAATTGATCAGCAGCGCATCCGGGCAGATCTCCTGCATATCGCGGGCGATATCCAGCAGCACGGGGATGGTGCGCAGACCGCGCATGATGCCGCCGATGCCCAGCGTGTCGGCGATGGTCTGGCGCAAGCCATATTTCTTGGGGATATCGAAGTCGATGATTGTGGCCGGCTCGTAGCCGCCCACCTGGATCATGCAGATGACATAATCGGCGTTTTGCAGGGCTTGCCGGCGGTCGGTGGTGCATTCGACTGTTGGCTCGTTGCCCAGCGCCGCGATGATATGCCCTGCCACTTGCTGCGATTGACGCAGGCGTTTGGCGTCGATGTCCATCAGGCAGATGGTGGCATCCGCCAGCTCGGGGTAGCTCCAGATATCGCCCATGAGGCTTTTGGCGAAGACGGTGCTGCCCGCGCCGATGAAAGTGATTTTGGTCATGAATGGGTCCTCTGCGGTTCAAACGGACTAGCGCACGCCCAGCAGGATATCGAAGGTCAACTGGTCGAGGCGCTCGTAGGGCAGGCTGCGCGCGCCCAGCGACAGGCGGTCGAATTCGGTCGCTTTCAGGCGGTTGGCGGATTCGCGGCTGTAGCCATCGGCCAGCCAGGCAGTCGCGCCATCGTCGGCGTTGATCTCTGCCAGCAGCGCCTGCACCTCGGCATCGGCATTGAACTGCGCGGCTTTGTCTTTGAATACCAGGTACGAGCGCATGCAGCCCCGCGCGAACTCGCGCACATCGTCATAGCCAGAGCTGCGGTAGGCGTGGGCGTCGAAGTGGCGGCTGCCGTCATAGCCGACATCTTCCAAAAAGCGCACCAGGTGAAAGTTCTGCTTGATCATCATGCTGCCAAAACGGAAGTC
>DAOUJB010000528.1:0-3158 GCA_034423155.1 Anaerolineae bacterium
CGGTCGCTGGCTTGCAGCAACTCCAGCGAGAGCACGATAGCGCGCTTCGCCAATTCCAGGTTGGGCACGCCGCTGCGTCCCACCTGCCCCATGCTGCCCGAGCGGTCGATCAAGTAGGCGATTGTCAGCTGCGGCAGGCGGCGCTGGTCTTTGATCTGCATATCCACCGGCAGCGTGCGCTCCAGCGGCGTCTGATAATAACCACCAGGGGCATAACTCTGCGGTCCACCGATCATAACCAAGCCACCGCCTATATCGCTGACATAGGTGTCCAGCAGGCTCATCTGGACGCGGCTCAGCGCAGTGGCGGGCACATTCGCCACGACAACGCTCTTGTAATCCGCCAGATCAGCCATATTCACCGGCAGCCTGTGCGGCGGCACCTGCTCGACCTGCAAGCCCGCCTGCTCCAGCGCCGGCAGCAAGAATTGCGTTTCGCTCGCTTCGGTGCTGGTCAACAAGACGCGCGCGGGACCGATCACCTGGCTGAATGCGCCCAGCTGGTTATTCTGCGCGAAATGATCGTTTTCGCCCGGCACGATAACTCGGGCGGTGAAATCGAGAAAGCCGCTCTTGCCACTGTGTTGGGTCAAGCTATAGCGATTTTCTCCCGCATTTAAGACCAATTCCTGGTCGTGAATGAGCTCGCCGCCCGAGTAAACCAGCAGCGTGGCCGGGGTGGCGCGGTCGGCTTCGATGCTGACGGCGATATCAAAGGCTTGCTCTTGCGCGACCCGGCCCGGCGCATCGAGCGAGAGAATCCGCACATCGGGCGCTGCCTCGCGGACATAGGGCACATAGCTGACCTCGACACCGGCGGCGGCGGCCCGATGAGCACGAGCCAGGGCATTGCCATGTGTTGCTTGGCCATCGCTCAAAATAACGATGCGGCGAGCGGAATCGGGCGGGAACATGGCCAGGGCGGTTTGCAGGGCTTTGGCGATATCGGTGCCATTGGCGCTCGGCGTGGAGCTGATGCTGTCGATCTCGCCCAGCGCGCTGAAGTCTCGATCGGGCACGGCGTTGTCGCCGAAGACCAATAACGCCCATTCATCATCGTGCGGCTTGTTAGCAAGCGCCTGGCTCAAAAAGTCCAACTGAGCGGTTTCGGCATCGCTGCCCATGCTGTCGGAGGCATCGACCAGGAAGACAACCGCCAGCCTTTCGACCGCGCCCACCTGTTGCAAACCCGCCAACGCAAACACCAGCAGCACCACGATAAACGAGCGCAGCAACAAACTGCTGATATCGCGGCGACGGCGGAAAGCGTGCCGCGGGAAGCCGATCAACCACAGCAGCGGCAACAATATAACTAGCAGTAGTGCGACAGCTGGGGCTGTGAACTGCATCGGGCTGTCCTAGCGCTCCCAAAAGTGGCCAAGCCGCAAAGCGACTCAACCGCTGGACTCGATTGTAACCAAGCTGGGCGAGTCTTCACAGGTTGTCTGCGCCGGCTGGGTACGCGCCAAGATGACTGCCCATGCCTATCATACCATTCCACCAAGCGACGCGTCGGAATTGCCCGTCGACAGCGTACAATTACGAGCACACCCAGAAGATTGCCAAGGCTCTGCGGCGCTCGTTCGTGCTGAGCTTGCTGACTGTTGGGGGCATCTCTGCAGCCGCGCGCCGTGCAAGGTGTGGATCATCGCAGGAGATTCTCCTCACCTGAATCCGTCGGCAGGACTGTGATGGCAGTTGAGGCGAGCGACTCAGCCCTATCCAGCAGATTTGACGCACTTGGGTCGCTTTGCCTATAGCCCTTTGTTCAGTGATATGCTATACTTCCCTGCGTGTAAGTTTTCGTAATCTTATATTGTGCAGATATCTCCGGCGCATGGTGAGCGACAGGCCAGTGCCCTAGTGCGTGAAAGTAGGACACCATGTCCGAGTACAACCAAACGACCCCCAGCGATTCAGTCACGCAGGAAGAGGGTCTGGGCATTGGTGTAGGACCGGAGCTCATCAAAGTCTCGGCGCGTTCGCGTTCGACAGCTGTTGCGGGTGCCATCGCCGGTGTGATGCGCGATCATGGCATAGCCGATGTGCAAGCGATCGGCGCAGGCGCAGTCAACCAGGCGGTCAAAGCGCTGGCTATCGCTCGTGGTTATTTGGAACGCGATGAGATCGACATTGTCGCCACACCCTATTTCACCGATGTAGATATCGACGGAAACGAACGGACAGCCGTGCGCTTTCGAGTCGAGTCGCGTCCGCTCTGCGAATAGCGCCCAGAGCCTCTCCGTACAAAAGGCTATAGCCCTGCGCCCCGCCGCTGTTATAATGCCCGCGGTCAGTTATCAATTTCGGCAGGGAGTCTGCGTGTGTCCGACTTGACAAATCTCGCTATCAATACCATCCGCACGCTGTCGATGGATGCGGTGCAACGAGCCAACAGCGGGCACCCGGGCTTGCCCATGGGCGCAGCGCCACTTGCCTATGCCTTGTGGCTGCAGCACCTGCGGCACAACCCGCGCAACCCGGGCTGGGCAAACCGAGACCGCTTTGTGCTGAGCGCTGGGCACGGCTCCATGCTGCTTTACTCGCTGCTGCATTTGACTGGCTATGATCTTTCGCTGGACGAGATCAAGAAGTTCCGTCAGTGGGGCAGCAAGACGCCGGGACATCCCGAATATGGGCACACGCCGGGCGTCGAAACGACCACGGGTCCGCTCGGGCAAGGCGCGGCGACAGCTGTGGGTATGGCGCTCGCAGAAGCCTACCTGGCTGGCTACTTCAACCGGCCTGGGCACGATATTGTCGACCATCACACTTATGTGCTGGTCAGCGATGGCGACTTGATGGAAGGCGTTTGTCTGGAAGCCTGCGCTCTGGCTGGCCACTGGGGCTTGGGCAAGCTGATCTTTTTGTATGATGACAACCAAGTGACGCTGGATGGCGCGGCCGAGATGACCTTCAGCGAAGATGTGGCGCAGCGCTTTTTGGCGATGGGCTGGCATGTCGATCGCGTTTCTGACGGCAACGATGTCGCCGCAATTTCCAGCGCGATCGCCCAAGCCAAGACTCAGACCGACAAACCCAGCTTGATCGCCGTGCGCACCATCATCGGCTATGGCAGCCCCAACAAACAAGGCAGCAGCGCCGCGCATGGCAGCCCGCTGGGCGTGGATGAAGTCGCGCTCGCCAAGCAGAATCTG
>DAOUJB010000529.1:0-2401 GCA_034423155.1 Anaerolineae bacterium
TACCAGTTTATGTGTGGCGGGCAGTGGGTGGCGCATCCCGGCAACATCATCGACTACCGCGTCAATGTGACCGACCAGGCGCATCCCATCACCGCTGGCATCGCCGACTTCGCCATGCACTCCGAGCAGTATTACATGCACACCGATCCATCCAACCAGGTGTTGGCCACCACCACCTTCAGCGGCGACCACGCTCCCTGGATCGATGGCACCGTCATGCCGGTGGCCTGGACGCGGCGTTATGGGGCGGGCAAGATTTTTTATAGCTCGCTGGGCCATGTCATCGGCGACTTCGATGTGCCCGAAGCGCGGGAGATCGTGCGGCGCGGTTTGCTGTGGGCGGCGGACAGCCTATAACTGATAGGGACGTGTGCGGCGGTCGGCGCGAGAAAGCCGGCGGTGACGCCAGCGAATCTGCCAGACGCGCAGGGCTGCCTCCAGTGCGATGCGGCTCGACATCTTGGATTGGCCATGCTGCCGGTCGGGGAAGTGGATGGGCACTTCGCCTATCGTATAACCCAGCCGCTGCGCCACATACACCAGCTCCACCAGGAAGACATAGCCGTTGGAGCGCACGCGGTCGAGGTCAATGCCGATCAGCGCTTCACGATGAAAAACGCGGAATCCGCCCGTGGCATCGTGCAGCGGCAAGCCCAGGATGAGCGGCGTATACACGCGGTTCGCCCAAAAGCTCAGCAGCTTGCGCCAAGCGCCCCAATTGCTGTCGACGCTGCCGCCCGGCACATAGCGCGAGCCGATCACGATATCGCA
Organism: Anaerolineae bacterium; assembly: GCA_034423155.1. Classification (GTDB taxonomy): domain Bacteria; phylum Chloroflexota; class Anaerolineae; order Aggregatilineales; family Phototrophicaceae; genus UBA6055. The sequence continues at coordinate 772 of DAOUJB010000529.1, forward strand.
GTCAACCGCCCGCTGCAGCATGGCCGGGATGCGCTCTGGCTGATGCGAAAAATCGGCGTCCATGCCGATGACGAGATCCGCGTCCATCGCCAGCGCGCGCTTGAAGCCGGCGATATAGGCGGGTCCCAGCCCTCGCTTGTGCGGGCGATGCAAGACAAACAGCCGGCCCGCGTATTCGGCTTGCTGCATCAGTTGATTCGCGAGTTCGCCAGTGCCATCCGGCGAATTGTCATCGACGATCAGGATGTGCAGATTGGCGACACCCAACCCGCAGAGCGCCGGCAGCATGCGCGTGATATTAGCCCGCTCGTTGTATGTCGGCAGGACGACCACCACTTTGGGCGGCTGGTCTCCCGCAGCGCCTTCAGTCATCTAGCAGCGAACTGACAGCCTCGGCGAGGTGCCCAGGCGTCAAACCGAATTCTCGATAGATTTCTGTATAAGGAGCGCTTGCGCCAAAATTGTCGACGCCCAGCGCGATGCCGTCGCTGCCGATATATCGCTCCCAGCCCAGGGTCGCGCCGGCTTCTATGCTGACGCGGCAAGTGACTTCTGGCGGCAAGACAGCGGCTTTGTATTCGTCCGATTGCGCCTCAAACAGCTCCCAGCAGGGCATAGAGACGACGCGCGCGCGGATATCGGCTTCTTCCAGCAAGCCGGCCGCGTCCAGCGCTATCGACACTTCACTGCCGGTGGCGATGATGATGGCGTCCAGCTCGCTCGATTCGTGTTCGGAAAGCACATACGCCCCGCGCGAAACGCCTTCATATATGCCGTCATCGTTGCCAGCCAGCACAGGCAAATTCTGGCGGCTGAGCACGATAGCGGCGGGATGATCGAGCTCGGCGATGGCCGCCCAGGCACCGGCGCTTTCGGTGGCATCGGCCGGGCGGAAGACATGCAGATTGGGCATGACTCGCAGCGACATCAGCTGCTCGACCGGCTGATGCGTTGGTCCGTCTTCGCCCAAGCCAACGCTGTCATGCGTGAATACATACACCGTCGGCAGGTCCATCAGCGCGCCGAGGCGGATGGCCGGGCGCATGTAATCGCTGAAAGTGAAGAAGGTCGCGCTATACGGCTTCACGATGCCGCTATGCAGCGCCAAGCCATTCACGATTGCGCCCATGGCATGTTCACGCACGCCAAAACGCAAGTTGCGCTCGGCGGGTTGTCCGGGTCCGGTGTTCTGCGCGCCATTGATGAGCGTGCGCGTGCTGCCGGCCAGGTCGGCATCGCCACCGATCATGGTGGGTGCAAAGCGCGCCAGGGCATTCAGCGTTTCGCCGCCGGCGCTGCGGGTAGCCAACTGCGCATCAGCCTCCCAGCTGGGCAATTCATCGCGCCAGCCCGCTGCGAATTCGCCCGCTTGCGCCCGTTCGTAGTCTTTCGCCAGTTCGGGATAAGCCGCGTGCCAGGCGTCTAGCTTGCGCTGCCAGTCGCTTTCGGCGGCTGCTCCCGCATCAATGCAACTGCGGAAGTGCTCCAGCGCTTCGCCTGGGATGAAGAAGCTGTTGCTCGTGCTCCAGCCCAGATTCTGCTTGGCGAGCGCGACTTCATCCACGCCCAGCGGGCTGCCATGCGCGGCGCTGCTGCCTTGTTTGTTGGGGCTGCCATAGCCGATGATGGT
>DAOUJB010000530.1:0-3093 GCA_034423155.1 Anaerolineae bacterium
TTTGAAGGCTGGCCCTACGAGGCGATCACGGAACATCTGGGCGAGATCAATTATTATGTGCACGACAAGCTGAATGTCCCGCTGATCGTCACCGATGACGATATATCCGGCACTTTCACTTTTGTGCGCGCGCTGGAAGATTACGGATACGACCCCGAGATTACGCCGGCGCAAATCGGCCAGACCTGGCTGAACTACCTCATTGAAGAGCAGACCGTTCTCTGGTGGGGCGGCATGGGCAATTCCACCGAGCACACGGCCTACCTGCGGCTCAAACAAGGCTACGAACCCCCGTTCAGCGGTTCCGTTGAGCTTAACGGCAAGGTTGTCGCCGAGCAGATCGGCGCCCAAATCTTCATTGATGGCTGGGCGCTGGTCGCCCCTGGCAATCCAGAATTCGCCGCGGATCTGGCGGGACGGGCCGGCAGCGTCAGCCATGGCGGGGAAGCGGTTTACGGCGCGCAATGTCTGGCAGCGATGGAAGCGCAAGCCTTCGTCGAATCCGATATTAACAAGTTGATCGACACCGGCGTGTCGGTGATTCCCAAGGATTCAATCATCTATCGCATGATCAGCGATATTCGCGAATGGCATGCGGCCGAACCGGATTGGCGTAAAGGGCGCGAATTGCTGGCCGAGCGCTACGGGTATCACATCTACGGCGGCAACTGCCATATGGTGCCCAACCACGGCTTGATGATTCTGTCGCTGCTCTACGGCGATGACGACTTCCAGAAGACACTGATGATCGTGAACACCTGCGGCTGGGACACGGACTGCAACAGCGGCAATATCGGCTGCTTGATGGGCATCAAGGACGGGCTGGCTGGCTTGTCTACGGGACCCGACTATCGCGGGCCAGTCGCCGACCGCCTGTATATCCCAACTGCCGATGGTGGCAATTCGATTACGGATGCGGTCACGCAGACCATTCGCCTGGTCAACACCGGACGCGCGCTGCAGGGCCAAACGCCCATTGCGCCAAAAGGCGGCGCCCGCTATCACTTCGATCTGCCCGGCGCGGTGCAAGGATTTATGAATGACGACTCGGTCGAAGCGCGCGATGTCGTTGATATCAGCAACGCGCATGTGCCCGAGCTCAGCAATCGTGGCGAGCGTCTGCTGGCGCTGGATTATGCTGCGCTGGCCCCTGGGCGCGTCGGACGCGTTGGCACTGCCGTCTTCGTACCCTCGGCCGCCGTTTCCGAGCACTTCGAGGGTCCTGGATACAATCTCTTCGCCAGCCCGCAGCTCTATCCGGGCCAGACGATCCGCGCCCGCGTGCTCGCTGACAGCGCGAATGCAAGCGCCGTCGATGTGAGCCTCTATGTGCAGCATTACAATCATGAAGACGGCTTGGATGTTCTGCTCGGCGCAGGGGAGAATCTCGGCGCGGGCGAAACCGCTGAGCTGGAATGGCAAGTGCCGGATCTCGAAGGCTATCCCATCGCCAATGTTGGCATTCAAATCAGCGGCGACGGTGGCGCGAGCGGCCGTGTTTATCTCGATTGGCTGACTTGGGACGGCGCGCCCAACATCCACCTGAAACGCCCGCATCCGCACGATTTCACCCGCTGGGACCGCAAGATGCGCGGCATGATGTGGAAGAAAGCCTGGGTCAACGGGCTGGACGCCGCCAAAGGCAAGATGGTTTTCATCGATCGTTATCCGGAAACCTATCGACTGATACAGAACGAGGGGCGTGGGCTGATGATGCATGGCTGCCGCGATTGGACCGATTATCAGGTCAGCGCCACCTTGACGCCGCACATGTGCAAAGCCGGTGGCTTGGGCGCGCGCGTGCAAGGCATGATGCGTCACTACGCCTTGCTCTGCGATGAGGAGAGCACGCGTCTGGTGTCGACGCTCGAAGGCGAAGACACCATTTTGGCAGAGTCGCCGGGCGGCTGGACGCTGGGCAATCCGCATCAGCTGGCGCTCAAAGTCGCGGGCAATACGCTGAGCGGTTATCTTGATGGCAATCTGGTCGTCAAAGCTGAAGATCCCGATGCGCGTTTTGACGGCGGCGGTATCGCGCTGATCTGCGAAGAAGGCCGAATCGGCTGCGAGGATGTGGCGGTGGGTCCTGTTTAATCCCCGCCACGAACGAAACTTGCTTGTAAGGGCGATATTCGTATCGCCCATTTTTTACTCCGAAATCCAAGTTCGCCTTGCTCCAGATGCTTGTGGCGCAAAAATTGCATTCTCAGCGCGATATTGCATTACAATGCCCATGACGCATAACTGATAAAATCACGGTGCACCTATGAACGCTCCGCGCATCCTCTGTTATGGCGAAATCGACCTCGACATCTACCTGGCGCTGGACTGCCTGCCGACGATGGAGCGATCGGCCTGGACGCGGGATGAGTTCGACAATGTGGGTGGGGCGGCCGCCAACAGCGCGCTTTGGCTGGTGGGCTGGGGCGTGCCAACGCGGCTGGCTGGACATGATCTGGGCGCGGATGCTCCGGGCGCTGCCGTGCGCGAAGTCCTTGATCGCCACGCGCTGCTGGATTCGCGCTTTGTGGCCACGCACGCAGGCTATCGCACCCCGCGCTGCCAATGCCTGGTCACCCCCGATGGCGAGCGCAGCTTCATATCGCACTGGCTGGACGACATGCGCATGACGGCGGTTTCAGACGCCATGCTGGACGGCATAGCGTGGATTAACCTGGATATGTCTGGTCCCGACGAACCGCGTGTGCAGGCGGCGCAGCTGGCGAATTCAAGAGGCGTCTCGGTGCTGGTCAACGACATTTACAGCGCCGATCATGCCATGCTGCCCTTTGTCGATGTGTTGGTGATGTCGGCGGCTGTATCGCGCAGCAAAGCGCCCGCTATTGATCCGCTGGATTTGGCCCTGCAGTTGGGCGCGGCCGGAGACTGCGCTGTGATCGTGACGGACAGCAGCGAGATTGTGACGGTTTTCGATGGCGATGGCGCGCGCAGCCACATCGTGCCGCCGACTGTGGACGCTCTCGATACCACCGGCGCTGGCGATATATTCAAGTCGGGCCTGCTCTATGGCTTGCTGGCTGGATTGCCTTTGCCACGGGCGGCGCGCTGGGGAGTGGCGGCTGGCAGCGTATG
>DAOUJB010000531.1:0-7964 GCA_034423155.1 Anaerolineae bacterium
TGTGTCAAGGCGGCCAGCCGCTCATAAGTTGGCGCATGCGGGGCGCGCCGACCGCCGATCAAGAACATCAGCGCCATCGCGCCGACGCTCAATGTGATCATCAGCAGCGCCAGGTACGAAGTCAGCAGCCGCAAGCGCAGGCTGAAAGCGAGTTTCCTAGCCATCTTCGAGCTTGTACCCCACGCCCCAGACGGTTTCGATCTTGGGTGTCATGCCGCGCAGTTTGTGGCGCAGATGTGCGATGTGAACATCGACCGTGCGCGTTTCGCCCACAAAGTCATAGCCCCAGACGACATTCAGCAGGCGGTCGCGGCTGAAAACGACGCCCTTGTTCTGCGCCAGATGCTGCAGCAAGTCGAATTCTTTCATGCGCAACTCGACCACCTCTCCCGCGACTTCAATGCGCCGGCGTTGCGGATCGATGCGCAGGTTGCCGATGGACATGGCGGGAACTGCTTCTTCTTGCGCGCCAGCCCGATCTGTTCGCCGCAGGATGGCTTTGACGCGCGCCACCAATTCGCGGGGATTGAATGGCTTGGTCAGATAGTCGTCCGCGCCCAGCTCCAAGCCGACGATTTTGTCGATGTCGTCGCTGCGCGCCGTCAACATGATGATCGGCACATCGGATTGCTCGCGCACACGCCGGCAGACTTCCAGCCCGTCCATGCCGGGCAGCATCAGATCCAGCACGACCAAACTGGGTTGGTCTTGCAAGATCATCCGGCGGGCGCTGGTGCCATTGGTTACGCTGCGCACCTGGAAACCATCTTGCTCCAGGTACATGCGCGCCAAGTCGATGATGCGCTGCTCGTCGTCTACTACCAATATCGTGTCGGAGACGCTCATATTCTTGTCAATCTCACGCTTTCACCTACCGGCGCCGCAGCCTTCGGCAACGCCCAGACCGTCTGCGACAACTATGCCACGCGAGCGTCATCGCCATGTAAGGCAAATGTAAACGCTGTGTAAACCCGCCCATCATTATACGCCATGCGCCGCTTGTCGTGGCGTGGTTCTGCTGCGCAGGCTCGGCTACAATATCGCGGTAGAAAACACCAGATCGAGACATTTTTTCATGTCGCAACTGCCAGCGATACGCCTTGCCACAGTGACCGATGCCGCCGCCATCCGCGATATCTATGCGCCGATCGTGCGGGATACGCATATCTCGTTTGAGCAGGTTGTTCCCTCCGCAGCCGAAATCGCCGCGCGCGTGCAAAATACGCTGGGCCAGTATCCCTGGCTGGTCTGCGAGCTGGACGGCAGGCTGGCCGGCTATGCTTATGCCAGCGCTTTTCGCAGCCGCGCCGCCTACCAATGGACGACAGAGACGACTGTCTATGTTCACAGCGGCTTCCAGCGGCGAGGCATTGCGCGGGCGCTGTATACATCGTTGCTCGCCCTGCTGCGGGCACAAGGATATGTGACGGCGGTGGGGGTGATCGCGCTGCCCAACCCCGCCAGCATCCGCGCGCATGAAGCGGTTGGCTTTTACAAGATCGGCGTCTTCCGCAATGTGGGGCACAAAGCGGGCGAATGGCGAGATACCGGTTGGTGGCAACTGGACTTGCGACCAGCTCCGGCTGCCCCAGAAGCGCCCCTGCCCTTGCCTGCGCTAACGCAAGAAAAGCGCTTTGCGTCTCTGCTAGCAGCCGGCTCATCACATATCAGACGCTGATCGACTTTTATGCCGAACTAACATAGTGCTGCGTATTTTTGACACAAAAGTAGCGCCAAATAAGTCATGCGTAGAAGGGCGATGCTGTTCTGATTCGAAATCTGTAGGGGCGAGGCGATGACTCGCCCGCAATACCGCCGTAAATCATGTAGGCGACTCAAGAGTCGCCCCTACGACATTCCTTCATATTGGTGCATTACTGTTTTGGTTTTACCTACAATGCTTCGGCCGGGAATTGCTGCGAGAATATCGTGAAATACAGGCGCACCTTGTCGATGATATCGCGGCGCTCGGCGGGTGGCAGCAGACTGATAACCGCCCGCAACTGCTTCATCAAGCCGCGCTGAACTGCCAGAAAGCGCTCGCTGCCGGCTGGCGTCAAGATGACATCCACCGAGCGGCCATCGCGGCGGTTGCGGCGGCGCTGCACGAGCGGCGGTTGCATGGCTTCCAGACGCTGCACCAGCCCGGTCATGGTGGCGCTGGTCAAGTGGTGCGCGCGGGCGATATCACCGATGCGGCAGGCACCCGATCGTTCCGAGAGCGTCTTCAGCACATAGAATTGCGGCGGGGTCAACTGATGCGCCTCGAAGTGACTGGCCAGCCGTTTCTCGCCGTCGGTTACGATGTCAAAAAGCGCTGCCCACAAGTCAGCTGCATCATGATCGAGCTGCTCGTCCACAAGCGGCTGCTCCCGCAACTGCATTTATTCCCCGAGCGCGTCCCATACTTCCAGCTTGCCACGCGTTTCGCGGATGACTTCGTCCGTGAATTCGCTGGTCGTTGCTTGCCCGCCCAGATCCGGCGTCTTTATACCATTGTAGACCGCCTCGAGGGTCGACTCGTACAAGGCGCGGCTGGCCAGCGCAGCTTCCTTGCTGTCGATATACCGCAGCAGCGCGGCGCAAGCCAAGATCATGGCCATGGGATTGGCGATATTTTTGCCCTGCAAGCTGGGCGCTGTGCCATGCGGCGCTTCGGTGATGGCGGCTTTGACATTGAATTCATCATCAAAAGCGATAATGACCGATTCCGCGCCGGCGATCGTGCCGAACATTTTGATGACCAGGTCGCTGAGCGAATCGCCATCGCGGTTCAACGCCGGGATGACCAATGGCTCGCCACTCGTCTCCAGCAGCAGCGCATAAGTGGCGTCGATCAACTGCGGGTTATAGCGCACGCTTTTGAATAGCCCGGCTGCGCGATCCAGCTCTTCTTTGAACATGCCTTCGTAGACTGGGCTGACCGTATACTTGGGTCCGCCGAAGACTGTTGCCCGATGGCTTTGGGCATAACGAAAAGTGAACTCGGCGGCAGCGCGACAGGTGCGGCGGCTGATGTGGCGCTTGCTGTAGGCGATTTCGTCCAAGCCTTCGCCCTCGCGCCACTCTTGCGCAGCATACGCGCCTTCGACAGCCATGCGCACGACGGCGATGGGCGCATGCACGCCCGCCAAGGGCAGCACGGACGGGATTCGTCTGCCCGTGCGTAAGATGACGCTGCCATGGACTAGATCGCGCAAAATGGAATTGGGGCTGCCGACATCATCGGGGTCGCCTGGCGTGACGGTCGCGGCTTTGATGCCCAGTCCCGTCTCCAGGATGCGTCCCGCGGCTTCATGCACAACGCCATTCTTGGTGTGCCGCCGATTTTCCAGCGACAAATCGAATGTCTCGAATGCCAGGTTGCGCATGCGGATTACGCTGGGGTCGAGCACACGCAGCGCTTCGTCCAGCAATTCTTGTCCGGTTTCGTCGCCTTGCAATACACAGATGGTGTGCTTTTCCATGCCGCCTCATCATTATGCGAGCGCCTGAGCGTCATTGTACGCCAGTTCGCGCCCCATGAGTACAGCGTGTTGTTGGCTGCTGGCAGCGTGTTTGGTCAATCCACAGACATTTCAGGGCAATTGCGTCAAATTGTTTTTGCCACCGAGTACACCGAGATGAAGGAGTACACCGATAGTTTTATTCAGATGAATGCGATGGTCCTGACAGGCTATCCCAGATTAATCGTGCAGGGGCGCGGCGCTGTGATAGACTGGCTGTCATCTTCAGCATGGTGAAAACAGCAGGCAATATGTTCAACAAAGTCATAGAAGAATTCGCCAGGCAGACGCAGTCAATTCTCGGCTTCGAGCTGTCGGCGACACAGCTGGCGCAGTTCGAGCAGTTGACGGGCTTGCTGCTGGACTGGAATATGCGCATGAATCTGACCGGCATCACCGAGCCGGCTGATATCGCGCTGAAGCATTATCTGGATTCGCTGACCGTGCTGAAAGTGCTGACGAAGGCGGGACACAGCCGTCTGCTGGATGTGGGCACGGGCGCTGGTTTTCCGGGTTTGCCACTGGCGATCGTCCTGCCACAGCTGCGCGTCACCCTGCTGGATTCGACTGCCAAGAAATTACGCTTCATCGAAGAAGCCGGGCGGGCTTTGGACTTGGATAATATCCGCATTGTGCACGCGCGGGCTGAAGACGCCGGGCGGGATGATGCGCACCGCGGCACTTATAATTTCGTGATCGCGCGCGCCGTCAGCCGTATGCCCGCATTGATGGAATGCACGCTGCCCATGACAAAACGCGGCGGCCTGGTCATCGCCATGAAAGGCGCTTCTGCCCACGAAGAAACGTGCGCCGCCGCCAAGGCTATATCCACGCTGGGAGGCGAGCTGGCGGGCATTGACGAAGTGCGGCTGCCGAACCTGGAAAGTCCGCGCTTCCTGGTGATGGTGCGCAAGGTCGGCAAGACGCCCCGCCGTTACCCGCGACAAGCTGGCACGCCGAGCCGCGACCCGATTCGGTAGCCTCGCCTAGACACCGAACTCATCGGCGAGCAGCGCTATTCGGAAGGGATGCCACTCGACGCGGAACAGCTTCTGTGCCACGCCAGGATCCTCAAGCGTCAGCCGCCGCATGTGCTCATCGTCCCGCGCCTGGAAGATGGCGATGCCAAATGCCGAGTAATCGCTGGTGAGTGTCCGCCCCGCCAGCAGCAACGTGCCCTGCTCTTGCAAGCGCTGCAGATAAGCGAAGTGCTCGGCCGTGATGCGCGTCTCCTCGTCTGTGGGACCATCGGAAAGCATCTCTGGGCGCACGGGCTGAATTCTGTAAATGTAGGTCGGCATGGCTGTTCCTCGGCGGCAGTCTGATGGTTTTGGCAGTTGCTGTTATAATGCACTCGGTATTCACAAGAGCGCAAGGCGATGATGACAGAGCAACCGGCAAACAAGCGCAATCTCAAGCTGGAATTTCCGCGCGACCCCAGCGCTATCTATGCCAACATGGTCATGATTACACATACGGCGAACGAGGTGGTCTTCGATTTCACCCAGTTGCTGCCCAACGATGATCGCGCCCGCGTACAACAGCGCGTGATGATGACGCCCATGCACAGTAAGCTCTTTCTCAAGGCGCTGGCTGAGAACCTGGCCAAGTTCGAAGCCAAACATGGCGAAATCGGTACGCCCAACCGACCGACGCTCGCCGACCAGCTTTTTGGAGGCCTGCCCAGCAACCCCGATGCCGCAGACGATGAATAACCTGGGCGCTGTCTGCGAAGAAATCCGCGCCGACCTGGAACAGCGCAATGCCGCCCGCGACCAGGCGATCGGCTTGTCGCGCTCGCTGATCCGCCACTGTTCCGCCAGCATCCGCGCCATCCACCGCCGCGACTGGGCAAATGCCGATGCCCGACTGGAAGAAGTAGCTGCCGAAACCCGCGTCCTCCTGGCGGCTGTGCGCGACTTCCCCGATCTTTATCACAGCGGCTATACGCAAGACGCCTTAAAAGAAGTCGCCGAAGCGCATATCACCCGCGCCATCATCCGCGGCGATGCGCTGCCTTCCGCTGGGGAACTGGGCGTGGAAAGCGCGACCTACCTGAAAGGCTTGGCGGAAGCGGCAACCGAACTGCGGCGCTTCATTTTGGATATCATGCGGCGACAAGATGGGCACAGCGAAGAAGCCGAGCGGCTGCTGCAGGCCATGGACGATATTTATGATCAGCTGGTCGCTTTCGACTTTCCCGATGCGCTGACCCGCGGCTTGCGGCGACAAACCGATGTCGTACGCGGCGTATTGGAGCGCACACGCGGCGACCTCACGCAGAGCTTGCGCCAACAGCAACTGCAAAGCGCGCTCTCCCGGCTTGAGCGCCGCCTGGATGCGGATACAGAATAAGTCGCCTTAATCCGCCAGCTGCCACTCGATCAAGGCACCAGCCACCCAGGTCGGTTTGGGCTGGTCATATAGCTCGGACGAATCGGTGTAGCTGAGGTCCAGCACAGCGCCCGTCATGGGACCGCGCAGATAACGATAGACTTGTCCGGTGTCGCGCGCATCGCTCTTGGCTTCGATGCAGTGCGCGTTGTAGCCTGCGTAATCGCCCGCCTCCAGCAGCTTTATGCCCGCTTCGATCATTGATTGCGCGTGCGCCAAGCCCGCTTCATCGTGGTCATAGGTCTCTTCTGGCGCATCGCCATAGCCAATGCCATGATGGAATGGATCGGCAGTGCTGACCACGACAGCGTCTTCCATGAGGCGCGCCAACTCGTCTATGCCTGGCAAGTTTTGTGGCTGTCCACCCGCGAGATAGGGGTAGCGTTCATGCACAGTTGGCGCTTTGTCTGGGGCGATGCCACGCCGCGCCAGCTCTGCGCGCCAGAAGTACCGCCAGCTGATCAGCGCATGATCGCCCTGCCATTCGCGCCGGCCCTCGATGCCAGGCCCTTGAATGCCCCAGAATTCAAACTGCGCGGGGTCGGCTCCGGCCGCCACAGCCACTCGCGCCGCTTCCATGGCTGGCGTGAAAGCATGCAGCACGCTGAGCACGACCACATCGTCTGCGCCGCTATCGAGCGCTGCCTGGACGCAAGCCGCGATCTGATAGCCGCAATCGTGCACGCCAGCATGAGGAAAGATCAGGACGCCACCAGCGCTCAGTGTATTGGCCAGCCGCCAATGCTCCGCTCGCTCGAGGTGGTCCAGCGTGCCAGAATCGCCCAGTTCCGCATGTTCTTTGGCATAGAGAGCATGAACCTTCTTTTGCAGCGCATCGCGATCCAGTTCCATCAGGCTTGTCCTCGCTAGGTGGCATAGTCCAGGCAGTTTCTACCGCAGCCGCAAGCCATCGTCAAATCGCGCGGCTTTGAAATCCCTCCGCATATTGGTCGAGGGATTTAGGGTGGGGGCACGGATTCGGCATTGACATCCACGCCAGGCAGTGTAGACTGCGCGCTGGCTTTGAAAGTCAGAGCCATGCGAACCGCAGACAGCAGGTGGGCAGCCGCCCTTAATTGCCTGCCGAGGGACGCGCAAGAGCCATCATTCCGCATTTGTTGCTTTGATGCTGTTGCGATCTCCGAAGCGGGGTCGCAGCGTGATGAATTGCGTCGGGTTGCCGCCGTTTTTGGGGCGCGCCGATTGCAGAAAGGAGCGGCACTTGCCCATTTCAAGAACCCGCAAAGAAGAATTGGTGGCCGAATACAAGGACATCCTGCGTCAGAGCGATGGCTTCATTATTGTGCAGACGCAGGGGCTTGGTGTCAGCCAGGTGCAGGGCTTGCGCAATACCGTGCGCGAGCATAACGGGCGTTATCTGGTCGCCAAGAATACGCTGATGCGCAAGGCGCTGGAAGAAGCTGAGTGGGTCGTGCCGGCGGACTTGCTGGTGGGACCGGTGGCAATCGTCTTCGGCGGCGACAATATGCCCGGCGTATCCAAAGCCCTGCTCAAACACATGCAAGAGCAGGAATTTGAAGAGCGCATGCAAGTGACCGGCGGCGTGATGGCTGGCGACATCCTCGATGCCCAGCAGGTCGATACCGTGAGCAAGCTGCCGACTCTGGACGAACTGCGCGCTCAACTGGCTGGCCTGGTCGTTTCGCCGGCGCAGGGCCTGGTCAATGTGCTGCATCAAGCCACGGGCGGAGTCGTCAATGTGCTGCAAGCCTACCTCGACAAACACGAAGACGAAGCAGAAGCCGCCTGATAGAGCGCGAACCAACCGACAAACAAAACCCTAAACGAATCCGCAAGAAAGGAATGAACGATGGCCGACCTGGAAAAATTGGTAGAAGAACTCAGCGCGCTGACGATCCTAGAAGCCGCTGACCTGAAGAAGAAGCTGGAAGATGCCTGGGGCGTCGAGGCAGCTGCTGGCGGCGGCATGATGATGATGGCGCCGGGCGCTGGCGCCGCCGTCGATGCCGAGCCAGAAGAAGAACAGACCGAATTCGACCTCATCCTCAAGGAGATTGGTCCCAAGAAGATCAATGTCATCAA
>DAOUJB010000532.1:0-5325 GCA_034423155.1 Anaerolineae bacterium
CCGGCCGCCATCAGCCGCTGCACCGCCAAGCCCGGCAACTGCGCCAAGCCGTGCAGATTCTCGAAGGTGGTGGTGAAAGCGTCAAAGCCGCCCTCGCGCAGGAAAGCGCCCAAGCCCAGCTCAATGCGTGCCGCTTCACGGATGGACTCATGCCCTTCGCCGCCTTTGCGCAGCTCGGCGCTCATGTGATAGCTGGCTGCATATTCGTCGGTCAGCGCGTTGATCTCGGCATCGCCCGCCGCATTGACCAGTTCGACCAAATCGCCCAAGCCATAGCCATTGACGGAGTAGCCGAATTGCGCCTGCGCCGCGACCTTATCGCCTTCGGTGACGGCAACATGACGCATATTGTCGCCAAAACGCGCCACCTTGATGCGCTGCGTAGCCTGCCAGGCCGCCGCTGCCCGCGCCCATGCGCCGACCTGTGCCTGCACCGCCGCGTCACCCCAATGCCCGACTACAACTTTGCGCCGAAGCCGCAGCCGACTCATCATGAAGCCAAATTCGCGATCGCCATGCGCCGCCTGATTGAGGTTCATGAAATCCATGTCGATCTCCGCCCAGGGGATATCGCGGTTGTACTGCGTGTGCAGGTGCAGCAGCGGTTTTTGCAAAGCCGACAAACCAGCGATCCAGTTCTTGGCGGGGGAGAAGGTGTGCATCCAGGCGATGACGCCGACGCAATTCGCTGTCGTGTTGGCGGCGCTGCAAATGCCAACGATCTCTTCGGGCGTCGTCAGCACGGGCTTATAGACGATGTTCAGTGGGATGGCATCCGCGGCGTGGAGGTGGGCGGCGATTTCGCGGGAATGTTCGCCGACCTGCTCGATGGCTTCGGGTCCGTACAGGTGTTGGCTGCCGGTGAGGAACCAGATTTGGCTGTTGGCAAGCGACATGCGAAATCTCCTTCGTGATTGGGACAAAGCATTCTACATAAGTTGCCACAGAAGTGAAACCAAGTAAGTCATGCGCAACCGAGCAACGCCGCTCATAATTGGAACATGTAGGGGCGAGACTTGTCTCGCCCAAAAAGCCTCCGTTTACCATGTGGGCGATACAAGTATCGCCCCTACGACGTTCTTTCCTGTTGTTGCATTACTTTATTGGTTTTACTGAGGAACAGAAGTTTCCTTCCAGTGTCTCACAACTTGCGTGAGATGCCGGGGAGTTACCGCTGCCCATACACATTTTTGTAGCGGTCGTGCAGGCTGTCGATATCGGCTTGCGGGATTGGGATGACCTCGCCCAGCTGCCGCGCCGTCCACACGATGGCTGCGTTGTCTTCTGTCATCACCGCTGCTTTGACCGCGTCGCTCGCGTTTTCGCCAATGGTGAACACGCCATGATTTTGCAGCAGCGCGGCGGGACTGCGATGCCCGCGCAAGGCCTCGACCACCAACTGCCCGATCTCTTCGCCGCCGATCAAAGCGAAGCCGGCGCAGGGAATTTCGCCGCCGAATTCGTCGGCCATCGCGGTGGTGACACAAGGGATGGGCAGGCCCACCACAGCAAAGGCGGTGGCATAACGCGAATGGGTATGCGCCACGCCATTGACCGCGGGCATGTGGCGGTAGATCGCGCAGTGCGAAGCCGTATCGGACGACGGCGCGTGATCGCCCTGGACGACGCGCCCTTGAAGATCGACCACGACCATATTCTGGGGCGTCAGGTCGTCAAAGAGCAGGCCGCTGGGTTTGATGACGACCAGGTTGCTGGCGGGGTCGCGGGCGGAGATGTTGCCGCTCGTCCAGGCGACCAAGTTGTTGCGCGGCAGCTCGGCATGCAGGCGGCAGACTTCGGCGCGGAGTTGGGGTAGGAGCATGGGGTTAGCCTGGTTGCTGCGCGCGTTCAATGTAGCTGTGCATCAAGTCTACATCCGGCACGGTTTCATAAATGAATTGGATTGGGCGGAGTTCTAGGCCCCAAGTGGCGGCGCAATCCTGCACGAGATCTTCGTAGAGGTTTGTGGCAAAGAGCAGTTGGCGAATCACTTCAATAGCAGGCGTATTCAACTCGTCAATGTACTGAGTTTCATTGGCAAATTGCCGCCTAAGGTAGCTACGAGCGGATTGCATTGCGCCCAATAATACGCGTCTTTCATTGTCCGAAAGCCGTTCGCAGCGGAAGTTGAGAAAGTCCAGACAATAGACCCAACAGGCGAAATCCAGCGAACTCATCGCTGCGTCATAAAACGAGGTCAGGTAGACGAGCCATACGCCGGGCGCATCGGGCGACCTGTCCAGCTTGTCCAGCAAATGGCAAACTCGATAGAATCCTTCCAAAGTGCCCGGCACGATTTTGACGAGCGCGTCCTCATCCACCACACGCTGCAATTCCCGCGCGAAACTTGCGTCCTGCATAGCCAGGAATTCGTGCTGGAAGGCGAGCAGGCTGTTCTTGCTTTCGACCCGCGCCACGACCTCCGCCAGCGCTTGTCCGCCATCGTGGCATCGATCCAGAAAATCATCTACAGGCACGCGATAGGCAGTGCGATTGCCCCAAGCTGGTACGCCGCGTTCTTCACCGTGCCACATGATCCATTGGCATGGCAGCAACGCGTAGTAGCAACTGGACTGCACTATGTAGAAAAACTCGCGGTCTTCATGCGCAACTCGCGGCTGTCGCGGCTTTTTCTTGCCAACCTTGGACACTTTGAAGTCTACAAACTTCAACTTTTCCAGCGACTGCGCATACTGAAACTCGAATTGTCGTGTTTCACCGGAACTCAAGACGCAGTTGTAATCCGGCTCCTGCGTGACTTGCGCCGCGCTCCTGCCAAACCAGACTTGGGCATCGCCGCCGGCCTTGCGCACGGCCAAGGCACTGTCCTGATACCTCTCTTGCAGCAAGTCTTGCAGAAACGGCAAGAATTCCAGTTCGGCAATCGCCTTGCGCTTCATATCGTAGCGGTACGCAAGCCAGGTGCGGGATTTGATGTCGCTGGATTGGGCGTATGTGAGTTTTGACGATGCGCTCATAGCAGGATGTCTGCCAATCGCTGCTTCGTCATTTGGCAAAAGTCGGCGTTGATGTCATAACCGATGCCGTCGCGACCATGCAACGCCGCCGCCAGCAAGGTCGTGCCAGAACCCAAAAACGGGTCTAGAACGCGCTCGCCAACGAAGCTGTAGGCACGGATGAAACGTTCGGGCAGTTCTAGCGGGAAGGGTGCCGCATGCTTGCGATTGCTGCCGCTGGTCTCGGGCTTCATCAGCCACACATCAGAATTCTTCAGCGAAAGCCAAAAGTCTTTGTCGAGCTTGCTGCGTTCGCGCTGTTCGTCCGTGACATGCGCGTATTTGCGATGCCCTTTGCGGGCAGGTTTCTCCAGCTCCAGGATGAACTCGTGCATGTGGTTGAGCAGGATGCCGCCGGGATAGGGATATGTGCCGAAGTGCGCGCGTACGCCGTTGGTCTTGTGCCAGACAATGTCGCGCTTGAAGATGAAACCCAGTCGCTCGCAGGCGTCGATTGTCTTGCCGACCAGGTTCAAGGTGCGGAAAGAACCATCCACGCGGATAGGCAGGTTCATGATATTCAGGAAAAACTTGCGCCCCGGCTGCAAGGCACGGAAGACCTCTGCCCAAACGCGGCTCGTCTCTGTCATCCATTCATCCAAGTCGTGGATGTTTGCCAGGTCGCCAGGCGTGGCATCGGAATACATCTTGGCGTTGAAATAAGGGGGCGAAGTGACAGCCAGATGCACGCTGCAATCGTCGATATATGACATTTCCCGCGCATCGCCACTGACGATTTCTTGCACAGTGCCTTTGCAACTGACGACGCTGCGGCTCTCGATGGCTTCTGGAACAGGGTCGCGGCGATATCGGCTGATATCGGACAATCGAAAACGATATTGCCCGCTGGCGGACTTAACGGAGGGAAGCTCCTTGCGACGAACTAATTCATGCAGCCGCTTGACATCCAGCCCCGTCAGTGATGCGACCTCGACGACCGACAGATAGGTACGCTCTTCATAGTCTTTGCTCATGATCGTTGTGGGTTATGAACCATCCCCGCCAAACACGCGCAGCGTCACCCGATTGGCCAGCGGGATAGTCCGCTCTTCGCCACGCAAAGCAAAGAAAAAACTGACGACCCAGTTCACCGCCAAGAAGATTGTCATGGCGATCACCAGCGAAAACAGCGAAATCGAAAATATCGGCCCGATCACGGGCACCAGCGCCAGCACAAATCCCGCAACAGCCCACACCGCCAGGCTCAGCGCCAAAGTCAACAGCGCGCCGATACTCTGCGCCGCATGCAGGCGAGTCAAGGGATTGCCGCGGTCGATCGCCAAGCCCAGCACGCCGCCCAGCAAAGGCAGCACATAGGCCAGCGCCGCTAAGTGACGCGACCCCTCATTAGGCGTCTGCGACATGGATCACCCCCTGCAATTCCAGCTCATCGGCGAAGTGACAACGCGCGACATGCCCGGGACCGATATCCACGAGCGGAGGCACTTGCTCGCGGCAGATATCCTGGGCATAGCGGCAGCGCGGATGAAAAACGCAGCCCGCAGGCGGATTGGCCGGGCTGGGCACATCGCCCTCCAGGATGACGCGCTCCATTTTGATCAGCGGATCAGCCGACGGCACTGCCGATACCAGCGCTTCGGTATAGGGATGGCGCGGATTGCGCAGCAGCTCATCGGTCGGCGCCAGCTCCACCAGCTTGCCGACATACATCACGGCGATGCGGTCGCAGATATGCTCGACCACGGACAAATCGTGCGAGATGAAGATGAAAGTCAGCCGCATCTCGTCTTTCAGCGATTGCAGCAGATTGAGCACCTGCGCCTGCACCGAAACATCCAGCGCCGACACCGGCTCATCGGCGACGATCAGCCGCGGGTTGAGCGCCAGGGTGCGCGCCACACCGATCCGCTGCCGCTGCCCACCGCTGAATTCGTGCGGATAGCGACCCATATAGGCCGGCTTCAAACCGACCGCCTCCATCAATTCGGCGACTCGCGTGGTGATCTCTTCGCCACTGGCTGTGCCGTGGATCACCAGCGGCTCGGCGATGATATCGCGCACGGTCAAGCGCGGATTAAGCGAACTGAACGGGTCTTGGAAGATCATGCGCATCTCTTTGCGCAGCTCTTTCATTTCACGCCTGTTCAGCTTGGCCACATCCACCCAGCTGCCATCGGCGCGATGAAATAGCACTTCGCCGCCAGTGGGATCATAGAGCCGCAGCAGCGCGCGCCCCACCGTCGTCTTGCCACAGCCGCTTTCGCCCACCAAGCCCATGACCTCGCGCTCGACCAGCTCGAAGCTGACGCCATCGACCGCCTTGATGGTGCCGACCTGGCGCTGCAGC
>DAOUJB010000533.1:0-6159 GCA_034423155.1 Anaerolineae bacterium
ATCGCGCAGCGCCCGCTGGATGGCTTGCTGGGCGGATTATGGGAATTCCCGGGCGGCAAATGCGAAGCCGGCGAGAGTCTGCGCGACTGCCTGCTCCGCGAACTGCGCGAAGAGCTGGCCATCGTTGTTGAAGTTGGCGAATGTCTGGCGGTGGTCGAGCATGCCTTCACCCATTTTCGCATCACGCTGCACGCCTTCGAGTGCCGGTATATCGGCGCGCTGCCGCCGCACGCAGAGCCGCAGAAACTGGGCGTGCGCGATTGGACCTGGGCCTGCGAGAGCGAGCTTTCGCGCTACAGTTTTGGCAAAGCCGATCGCATGGTGATCGCGCGCCTCAGAACCCCCTCGGTTCCCCCGACCGGTCAGGGGGAGGCTGATTTGTCGCGGTGATTCTCACACGCTAGACTCTGGGCAGGCAACCAACGCGGAGGTCGAGCGGCATGACACAATCACTGGCGGGCAAAGTCGTTATCATCACCGGCGCGAGCAGCGGCATCGGCGAGGCTATGGCGCGGACGCTGGCGGCGGCTGGCTGCAAGTTGACGCTGGCCGCCCGCTCTGTGGACAAGCTGGGTGCGCTGGCGGATGAACTGAACTGCGAGGCGCTGGCGATCGGCGCGGACATGACCCAGCCCGCCGACATCGTGAATATGGTCGCGCACACAGTCGAGGCTTTTGGCACGGTGGATGTGCTTTGCGCCAATGCCGGCATCTATATCCCCGGCGAATTCGCCGATGGCGATATTGACGAGCTGTCGCGGCTGCTGACTATCAATGTCGAAGGCGTCATGCGCTGCGCCCACGCCGTCATCCCGCACATGCAAGCGCAAGGGAGCGGCGATATCGTGGTAACCAGCTCGATCGCCGGCTTCAGCGACATCCATTGGGAGCCCATCTATAGCGCCAGCAAAAATGCCATCCAGACTTTCGTGCATACCGTGCGGCGGCAACTGGCGGGCAGCGGCATCCGCGTGATGTCCCTGGCGCCGGGACAAGTGGCGAATCCGCTCTGGGGTTTCTATGCTGCCGACGAAATCGCGCGCGTATCCAGCGGCGAACGCACGCACCTGACCAGCGAAGATTGCGCCGATGCTTTGGTATTCATGCTTTCGCGCCCCGCGCATGTGACCATCCGCGACCTGGTCATCTTGCCGCAGAATCAGGTGAATATTTGACGGGCAACAGCAACTGAACCAGCGAAGTAAAATCAAGAAAGTAATGAAAAAACTGGACCATCCCGTTCAACTTCGAAACATGTAGGGGCGATACTTGTATCGCCCAAAATGCCAGCGTTGACCATGTGGGCGACTCAAGAGTCGCCCCTACGACATTCCTTCATATTGTTACAATGCTTTATTGGAGCTACCTCTGTGCCTCTGTGTCGCTGTGGCAATTTCGCGCATGACTGCCTTGAAATCGCCGATATGCCAAGAGCCGCGACTACAAACCCCGCAAATGATCGGCCAGGCGCAGCGACAGCGCCACGATGGTCAGGGTCGGGTTGGCATAGCCGCCGGTCGGGAACACCGCGCTGCCGGCGATATACAGGTTGTCCACACTGTGCAAGCGCGAATTGACATCGACGATGCCAGCATTCGGCGAGGCTGACATGCGCAGCGCGCCCATGTGGTGGTCGCCGGTTTCCAATGCGCCAGCCGCCGGGGGGAATGTCCACGCTTTTGCGCCGCCGCCGACATCGGTGATCATCTGCACGCTGTTGCCGCCGCGCGCCCGCAGATAATCCAGCGACAATTCCAGGGCGCGGACAGCGCTGCGTTTGTCGTCTGCGTTGAGCCGCCAGTCGATATGCGCGGCCGGCTGCCCAAAGACAGGATCGCGCAGAGACGGATTCAGCGTGATGCGGCTGTTTTCGTCCGGCAGCTGCTCCCAGTTCAGGTTGACGATCGCCTCTCGGCCATCGCCGCTGAAATAGAGGATGATGCGGAAGTTGCCGATGCGCTCGTCCAGCAGCGTCTGGTGCGTTGGCGCGAGCATGCCCCAGGCATTGAACATCAGGTATTCAAAGACCAGCTCCGGGTTGACCAGGGGCGTCGCCATGTGCAGGTATTCGCCATCGGGCGTGGCCGGCGCTTTGAGGCGGATCTGCTGTTCGCGGAAGAAATTGCGGATGTCGCTGGCGACCGGCTGGTCAAAAGTTACGCGCGCGGCATTGGTCAGCAGCGGATGCAGCATGAAGCCGCGCCCCAGCATATCGCGCGCATTGTTGCCCAGCCCGCCGGAAAGCTGCAAGAGGCGCACATTTTCGATGCCGCCGCAAGCCAGGACATAATGCCGCGCCCGCAGCTCAAAACGCGCTCCCGCCTCGCCATTCACCAGCGTCGCGCATTGCAAGCCGCTGACATGAGACTGCGCTGCGTCGCTGTCGATAGCGAGCAAGTGCGCATTGAAAAGCACGCAGATATTGGGCGCATCGCGCAGCAGATCGCGGAATTGCACCTGGAAGTCGTGCAGGTTTTCTTCGTACTGGGCGCGCATGATAGCGCCATGCAGCGTATCGCCGGGCAGCGGATCGAAGCAGCGGGCATACAAAACGCGCTGCCAAAAGGCCATATCGTCATAATTTACGGGCCCAAAACGACCGAATTCGTGGGCGGCGGCATAATAAGGTGCCAGCTCGTCGGCGCTGATGGGCCAGCCGACATCGCGATAGCCAGGCCGTGGCAGCATATCGGCGGCATCCAGCGGACGCGCCCAAAAGCCGAAGTGGTTGGTCGTCCCGCCGTACATATTCAGCCGCGAGCGCTGCAGGAAGTCGGGGTCGACCTTGCGCAGAAATTCGCCCGTCGTGCCGCCGTAGAGCGATTGTCGCGCCGCATCGGGTTTGCCTTTGTCGCCGGGAGCGCCGCTGACCAGCAGCAGCACCTGCAGCGAGGTATTGGCCAGCCGCTGCGCCATGGCGATTCCGGCTGCGCCCGCGCCCACTATGCACAGGTCGAAGCCGCGCAAGATCGTGCCATCGGGCAAATGATCGGCATGACGATACATGGTCGGCTCCTTTGGCCTAGCCCAATTTGCTGCGTGCGCGCGCCAGCCAGGCCGCCCCGAGGATCGCGCATTGTCGATGCCGGCACAAGATCCCAGTTGTCAGTGATGACAAAAAGGGGTTGATAACTGAGTGGAATGTTGCATACTGATCATTCATTATTCGACTATCATGTTTGTGGACAATTCCCTTATGAATGTCAACCTATTTCTGACAATCCTATTTCACATCAGTCGTCGGATCACTGACGTCAGGCCGGCTGGTGATGCTGCGCAAATCCAAGTATCCAACAAGCGGTTGCCCTACATGGAGGTTGACTGATGGCCTGGAAAACTTCTTTTGGCAAAGCGCTCTTCTTGGCAGTGTGTTTTGTGCCTCTGCTCACTATTATTTTGGGCGCTTCTGCTCGGCCTATCAGCGATGATATATGCTTAATGGCTGATGCCCGAGATCTGAATCTGATTGAACACATCACGCTTCAAAGTACAGGCGGCGATGGACGTCCACAACGCCCAGCTATATCAGCGACCTTGATCGCTAAGCTTTTCGCGCCTTTTGGTCAATTTTCCGCTGAGGTTCATAAACAGTTCCTATTTATTGCTCTAGCTGCGTCGGGTTCGTTGCTGATTTCCAAGGTTTTGACTCTTGGCGGGTACACGAAAGGCAGAAACACAATAGCACTGGGTCTCGGCGCTCTGCTTTCTGCGAGCTTTGCGGCAAGCGCTTACAACGGTGACACAATTGGTAACGGGTATTGGACAAGTATCAGATACAGTCTTACTTTAGCTCTATTATGTCTATTTGTCTGGCTGATTATAGAAACAGCAACAGGGCCGCAGACTAAGATTAGACACCGCTTGGGCGCATTTGGCGCATTCACTCTAAGCTTTTTGATGGCGGGGTCTGAATCTGGCGCTGTGTGGCAATTGTGTGTTCATTCGATTCTGGTGGCTGTTGCTTTGCTTTCGTGGCGCTTCTCGATAGCGCGGGGGGGGGGTATGTGTATTTGCTTGCGGCAGGTTGGTTAGGCTGCTTATTTTCTGGTTTGGCTATGCTTGTGCTTTTAACGAGCAGTGGCGGCATAAGCATGGCGCTGCACTTTGATTCTTTGGACTTGAAACAGGTATTGGCTTCTTCTTGGTATAAAGCAATTGATGCAAGACCTCGGCCAGGCTTTGGTCTGATGTTTTGTGCTGGCGCCTTTGCAGGGCTTTTGCAACAAGTTCGGATAGACAAAGCGTCTCTTTACAGATCATCCGCAGCTATCGTCGCGTTTGCTACAATCGCGCTCATCGCGTTGGTTGTTGTCCATGTCGTCATTATGGGATGGTCCGGAGGAGATGCGGCTCGTGGCCGCTATCTCACTTTTTATCCGTATTTTCTTGCCTGGATTGGTCTTGCTTGCGGCTGGCTTTGCTCTTCCATTATCACATATGACGGCAGGCGAATAGCTCTGATTGTATTTGCAAGCGTCGTTGTGCTTTATAGCCTTTCGATGTCTTCACACACTGCTTCTCAAAATACGATTGGCAAAGAAATTGCTGGCGCATTTGATGCTCGTCATCAGCAAATTGAAGTGCTGAGAGCGCAAGGCAAGCGCGATATTCAAGTGGCGAGACCTGATATTGACCTGGGCTTTTGGCTTAGAGAAAGACTCGATCTCGAATGTTTCCTGGACTTTTACGACATCGATAGCTTAAGCTATCGTTGAGCTATACATGGTCGCTTCCTATTGCCCCCCTAGCTCAATTTGCCGCGCGCCCGCGCCAGCCAGGCCGCCCCGAGGATCGCGCCGTCTTCGCCCAGTTGCGATGCCCGCAGCTGCACACGCGCCGAGACAGCTTTGAAAGCATAGCCGGGCAGAGTCTCGCGCGCGGGCCCCAGCAACAAATCGCCCGCACGGGCCACGCTGCCGCCAATGACGAAAAGCTCGATATTCAGCGTCATGGCCAGCGATGCCAGCGCGATGCCCAGCGCCCAGCCCGCTTCCGCCAGCACTTGCCGCGCCGCCACATCGCCCGCCTGCGCCCGTTCGCTCACCTGCGCGCCATCAATCCGTTCGCCTGTGGCTGCCGCATAATGTCGTGACAGGGCTGGTCCGCTGGCATAGGCTTCCAGGCAGCCGCGCGAGCCGCAGTGGCAGGGGTGACCATTGGGGTCGATTGTCATGTGTCCCGATTCGCCAGCTGTGTTGCTTTCGCCATAGATCAGCTGACCCTCATAAATGATGGCCGCGCCGACGCCCGTGCCAATGACGATGTAGATCATGCTGTTGCGTTTTTCTCCCGCTCCAAAATGGAATTCTCCCAGCGCCGCAACTTTGGCATCGTGATCAAGCGCCACCGGCAAGCCCAGTCGCTGGCTTAAAGCGCGGCGAAATGGCGTGTTGGAGATGCCCGGCAGGTTGACCAGCGTCAGCAGATCGCCACGGATGTGATCGACGGGACCTGGCGCGCCTATGCCCAGCGCTGTGATGTCCTGGTCGCCGGGCAACTCGGCACGCAGCGAAGCCACCTGCTCGGCGATGCGCTCGATGACGCTGTCCAAGCCGGCTTCGGCGACTGTATCGATGCGGCGGCGGGCCAAAATGCTGTTTTCCGCGTTCACCAAGCCCAGGGCGATCTTGCTGCCGCCCAGATCGATGCCCACCACCGCGCTCATGCCAGCAGCTCCACACCCTGCAAGTGATCGGCGACTCGCAATGCCTGGGCGCAGATCGTCAGCGCCGGGTTCATGGCTGTCGATGATGGGAAGAATGACGAATCCACCACATACAGATTGTCCAGATCGTGCGCTTTGCAGACGGCATCCAGCACGGATGCAGCGGGGTCATCGCCGCAGCGCGCCGTGCCGCATTGATGCGAGTTGGTCTCGATGCCCAGCGTCTGCGTGAAGACCAGCGGATAGCCAGCCGCCCGCATCATGCGCGCCGCCCGCCGCACCAGTTGTCGATGAGCCGCGCGGTTGTTGGGCTGCCAGTGCACGCGCAGCTCGCCATTTGTCCCCAGCGTGATGCGGTTGTTCGGGTCGGGCAGGTCTTCGGACATGACCCACCAGTCGATGCTGCGCCGCGCCATACCCCGCAGCAGGCTCTTGGGCAGCCCGGGCACAGCCGCCGACAACATGCCGGCTTGCAGCTTGCCCAGCGCCTGGAT
>DAOUJB010000534.1:0-4108 GCA_034423155.1 Anaerolineae bacterium
AGATGGTTCTGGTCGCAGGCATGATTCTGCTATCTCCCAGTTGAGATCGCAATAGCAATGTTCAACCGTACTTGGCGAACGCGTGTCTCCATCGCTGCGAGGCTCATCTGAAGAATTCACTGCGTTCTCCCTATTGTGTGACTACATTTTGGGTGAGCGACGAACCGATTCTAGTCATGCGCCAGCTTCGACTGGTCACGCATTGCCAGTTTCAGCGTTTGCCATAGCCCCAGCCTGGATTCTGCTTCATTAATTGTGCCATATGAAGGCTCGGGTCGCGGTCTTACGACCCTATTGCTGGACAAGGACTCGTCTTCCGAAGCTTGACCGTCCGCAGGTTCCTGGTTTATCTTTTCGGGTGGTGCCACAGCTTTGGCATTCATACCGACTCCTGAAGGACTGATCTTGGACGAACTGCAGATCGACAATAATCGGCAACAGATAACTGAACTGTTGAAGGATCATGTTCAGTCGCAGAAGGATGCGATAAATACATTTGAGCAGAAATCACTCCAGAATTTGATCGTTGTCAACATTATAGCAGGTATAATCGCAGCATTCAACCTTCCCAGATATTTGGCGGATCCGAGTCTGCAAGAACTGCTGGCTGGATCACAGGAAGCAACTGTAATTGCAATTGCGGTTAGTTTGGTCTTTCTAGTTTTGTACTCCACCATAGCGTATCTTTCAATTCGCGTTCTCTGGATCAAGACAATGGATACGCACCCGATGACACCGACTATTAGAAACATCTACGACTGGACCTATACCGATCCAGCTCGGTTTTCAGAACTGCTTCAAGGGTCTTATCTTCAAATCTACAACAACAATGCGAGACTTGTGCGCAGCAGGGCCAACATGGTGCGCTGGTCGCATATACTGATGACCTTACTCATTATCCTTACTTTCGTAACGATAGTTGCGCTCGGATACATTATCGTGGCAATGTCGTAAGGCTGGCTTCACAATCTCTCGTGCACGCTCGGATAGCGAGACCTGTCACTCACAGTCATGTGAAGAATCCAAATTTCATTCTCCCCCGCCAACCACCTCAATGAACTTGATCATCGCCTCGATGCCGTTGTAGAAGTTCTGCAAGTAGATATTCTCGTTCGGTCCATGCGCGCGGCCGCTCTTTAGCCCATAGCTCATGATGACCACCTCGTCGGCGACTTCCATGCAGCCGAAACAGATTGGCACGCTGCCGCCCGACCGTTCATAGACTGGCTGCACGCCCCAGGCTTGCGCATAGGCTTGCGAGGCGGCGCGCATGGCAGTTCCATCGACATCCAGCAGCACGGCTCGCGCGCCAAAATCGCCGGGCATGACCTGAACGCGCACCGTCGGCGGAGCGATATTCTCAATATGCTCGACCACGCAGCGCATGACGCGGGCTGGATCTTGATGCGGCACCAGCCGGCAGGTGATCTTCGCCGAGGCTTTGGCTGGCAGGACTGTTTTCATGCCCGGTCCCGTATAACCGCCGATCATGCCGTTGATCTCCAGGGTCGGGCGCGCGCCCAGCCGCTCGGGCAAGATGTATTGTGGCTCTCCCCACTGGGCCGGCGCTGCCACCACATCAGCCCATTCGGCTTGCAGGAAAGGCTCGACATGCGCCAGCAATTGGCGGTCTTGCGGGGTCAGCGGCGCGACATCGTCATAAAAGCCGGGCACGCTCACCGCGCCATCGTCATCGTGCAGCTGCGCCAAAATCTCGCAAAGCGCCTGCAGCGGATTGTGCACGCTGCCGCCCCAATGCCCGCTGTGCAAGTCGCTGACCGGCGCATGTACTTCCAGCTCCAGCGCCAATGCGCCACGCAAACCATAAGTCAGGCTGGGCTGCTCGGGCGCCAGGATCGCGCCATCGCTGACGACCGCGATATCGGCTGCCAGCCGCTCTGGATGCGCCGCAATGAAGGCATTGATATTCTCAGAACCCGATTCCTCTTCGCCTTCCAGCACGACCTTGAGGTTGACGGCCGGCTTGTCATCCGCCGCCAGCCACGATTCCACCGCTTTCATATTCGCCATGACATGCAGCTTGCTATCGACTGCGCCGCGGCAATACAGTCGCTCGTCGATGATGGTCGGTTCGAAAGGCTCGGTGTGCCAGCCATCGGCGACTTCGGCCGGCTGCACATCATAGTGGCTGTAGATCAGCACCGTCGGGGCGTCTGCGCCCGCGCCATTCCATTCGCCCAGCACCAGCGGACAACGCCCCTGTGGCATGAGGATAACTTCGGCGCTGGTCATGCCGATGCGCAGCATCATCTCGCGCAGCCACTCGGCGGCTTCGGCCACATCCTGCGCATGCTGCGGCTGCGTGCTGATCGTGCGGATGCGCAGCAACTCTTGATATTCTTCCAAAAAACGGGCGCGGTTGGCGCGGGCAAAGGCATAAGGTGTGCTCATGAATCGGTCCTCGTGGCTGTGGTTGAACGCTGCGGGGAGTGTAGCGCAAGCTGGCGAGATCTACCTCTCTCGGTCGCGTAATTGACAAAGTACTGTGAGTTTTTCGGATACAGAAGTGAAACCAAGTTAGTCATGCGCAACCGAGCAACGCCGCCCATATTCGGAACATGTAGGGGCGATACTTGTATCGGCCTCAACGCCGCAATTGTACATGTGGGCGACTCAAGAGTCGCCCCTACGACGTTTCTCCATATTGTTGCATTACTTTATTGGTCTTACTGATAACACAGAGAGCACAGAGGTATTAATCACTCGGCGTACTCTTTCAACTCGGTGAACTCGGTGGTTCGTTTTTTCTGTCATTGTTGACCTACCGTCTGCGGTATAATGCGTTTGCTCGCCTCCCCTCGATTTTTCCGGGGCGAGCGATGGAGGGTACGCGCATGCTGGATACACTGATAAGACTGCGCCGGCTTTTCCAAGATTTGTTCGGGCAGAATGTGCCGCTGCTTGGCGAATGGGAAGGCATCGCGCCCGAGCGCATGACGCCGCGCCAACGTCGTTTGCAGCGCTGCTCGCTGATTCTGCTCTGGGGCGCTTTGTTGAACTTCCTGGCCGTCCTCGCGATCTGCGCTGCGGCCGTCCATGCGGGGAATCACGACAGCAGTTTGTTCGCCGCGCTGCAAGCGGCTTTGTTTTCTGGCTTGATCATCAGCGCCGATGCGGCTGTGCTGCTGCTAGCTGCAGGGACGGGCGCGAATGTGGCGCTGCTGCTGCTGCTGTCGGTGGTGATATTGGCGCAGGAGCTGTGGTCGCTGGTCGGCGTCTGGCTGGCGATCGCGCTGAATCTGGCTGCGCTGGTCTGGCTGGGCTTTGCGCCGTCCCTGCTGGCGGTCGCGCCGCTGTTGGCTGCGGGCAGCTTGACCCTGGGCGATCTGCGCGCTTATCGCACCAACCCGGTCATGCTGAAAGAGCTGCGTGGGCGCATGCGTGGCGCGCGCGGATTCGCCATCATCACCATCTTCCTCACGCTGATGGGCTTCTTCACGCTGCTGCTCTACCTGCTGCAGATCCCCCAAGGCGGCGTGGTTGTGACCGGCGAGCTGGGGCGCGAGCTGTTTATCGGCGTGCTCTTCATTGAACTCATGCTGATCATTTTTATCGTGCCAGCGCTGACAGCCGGCGCGATCACCAACGAGCGCGAACGCAAGACCTACGATCTGCTGCAAACCACGCTGATCACCAAGGCGACCTTTGTGGTGGGCAAGCTGCAATCGGCGTTGGGTTATATCGTGCTGCTGCTGCTTTCGGCGGTGCCGCTGCAGAGCATCGCTTTTCTCTTCGGCGGCGTCAGCGAGGCTGAGTTGCTGCTGGCGCTGCTCGTGCTGCTGGTATCGGCGCTGACGCTGGGCGCATTTGGCATGTTTTTCTCGTCTATCACCGAGCGCACGCTGGCCGCCACCATCCGCAGCTATACAATCGCCATCGGCATCACCGTCGGTTTGCCAGTGGTCGCGGCGATCCTCTTTCAAAATGCCTATGGCAATGTGGTGAACAACATCGGCGCGGGCGTGAGCGACAATCCGACTATCGAATCGGCGACGATCTACCTGGACATGATCGCCACCAGCCTCAACCCGATCATGGCGACCCTGCGCAGCCAGCAAATGCTCATCGACCACCAGCAACTGGTCAC
>DAOUJB010000535.1:0-1670 GCA_034423155.1 Anaerolineae bacterium
TCAAAGAGAAGATCGAAGAATTGCTGGAAACGCTGACCCCGCGTGAAGCGCGCATCTTGCGCCTGCGCTTTGGGCTGCAAAACGGGCACAGCTACACGCTGGAAGAAGTCGGCCAGAAGTTTGGCTTAACGCGCGAACGGATTCGCCAGATCGAAGGTCGTGCGCTGCGCAGACTGCGCCATCCCCGCCGCAGCCGCAAACTCCGCGATTACCTGGACTAGGAAACCGCAGCCATTACATTGACCCCCTCGGTCCCCCGACAGGTCAGGGGGAGGCAGGCTTTGGCTACCCTCTCCGTCCTGATGGGGAGGGGTTGTTCAGCCGACTCAGCCATCCCGATGCGGAGACCGAGGGGGTCATGCAGCCTGCCGATTATGATAAAATCGCCGATATGCGACCGATTGACATTCACCTGCGGACAGCGGCATGTTTGGCGGGGCTGCTGCTGCTGCTGCTGGCTTGCAATATGGGCACGAGCGAAAATGCCCCGCCGACCCTGGCGCCCCTGCCGACCCCGCTTCCACAAGCCACGCTGGGCTACACTGCGCCAGGGCCGGTGACTGTCGCCGAGATCGGCTCGACGCCCGAAGAGCCCCAGGTTGATGTGATAGGCGAGCTTTTGGCGCAGGTCGAATCCGACCGGCTGATGCAGCATGTGCGCAGCTTGCAAGAATTCCAGACGCGGCACATCGCCTCATCGCAAGATTCACGGGCAGAAGGCATCGGCGCGGCGCGGCAGTATATCAAAGACCAGTTCCAGCTGTTCAGCAGCACATCGGGCGGCAACCTCTACACCTTTGATCTGCGCTTTGACGCCTACATCACGCCGGACGAGTTCACGCCACAGTACAATATCGTCGGCGCGATCAGCGGCAGCGAGGTCAACGCCGGCACCATCCTGGTCGGCGCGCATTATGACAGCATCGGTCTCGAGCGCACTTCGGGCAGCGTTTATGCGCCGGGTGCGAACGACAATGCCTCGGGCGTGGCGGCTGTGCTGGAGTTGGCGCGCATCCTCAGCGCATCAAAATACAAAGCCACGCTGATGTTCGCGCTATTTTCCGCCGAAGAAATCGACCGCCAGGGCAGCCGCGCCTTTGCAGCCTGGATCGAAGAGAGCAATATCGATCTGGTCGGCATGATCAACCTCGACACGATCGGCAATGTGCACGACTTCGCGGGTCTCGTCAACGACCAACAGCTGCGCGTATTTTCTGCGCCGCCCAATGCGACCTCGCCATCGCGCAAGCTGGCGCGCTCTGCCAACTTCCTGGCGTACAATTATGAGCTGGATATGGATTTGCAGGTGCAAGACGCCATCGACCGCGAAAATCGCTGGGGCGATCATTTTTCCTTCAGCGAGCTGGGTTATCCGGCGGTGCGCTTCATCAATGCGCACGAAGAAAAGCGCAATGCCGACCCCACCGACACCATTGAATTCATCGAGCCGGACTACCTGCGCCGTGCCACGCAAGCCTCGCTGGCTGTGCTGCTGTCGCTGGCCGATGGCCCGCGTCCGCCCGCCAATATCGCCTTGCGCAATCGCGAAGACAATGTGCAAGAACTGGTGTGGGAGCCGGTCGCTGCCCAGAGCTACATCATCGCGCTGCGACCGCCCGGCTCGCTGATTTATGCCCAGCAGATACAATTTGACGAAACCAAGCTGCCTT
>DAOUJB010000536.1:0-7193 GCA_034423155.1 Anaerolineae bacterium
ATGCGCGCGCGCAAGCAGGCGGAGAACATCAGCATGTTCGCCTTCACCGCCACACCCAAAAACAAGACCCTCGAACTTTTTGGCGAGCGCCGGTCCGCTGGCGGCTTCGAGGCTTTCAGCCTCTATAGCATGCGCCAAGCCATCGAAGAACGTTTCATCCTCGACGTGCTGGAGAATTACACCACCTATAAATCCTACTGGCGTCTGCTGAAAAAGGTTGATGAAGATCCGGAATATCCGAGCGGCAAAGCCAAACGCCTTTTAACCAAATATGTCGACGCCGATCCGCAAAGCATCGGCAAGAAAATCGAGATCATCGTTGAGCACTTTCAGCAGCATGTCATGCCGCAGATCCGCAACAAAGCCAAAGTGATGATCGTGACGCGCTCCCGTCTGCACGCTGTTCGCTACACCCTTGAGCTGAAGAAGCATCTGAAGCAGCAGGGTTATGATTATGGCGCGCTGGTCGCCTTTTCCGGGGCGATAAATGATGGCGGCCTCGAGTTTAGCGAAGCGAAAATGAACGGCTTCCCCGAGTCTCAAACGGCGAGTGCCTTCGACCAGGACAAGAATCGCTTTCTCGTCGTCGCCGAGAAGTTTCAGACCGGCTTCGACCAGCCACTGCTCGCCGCCATGTACGTCGACAAGCCGCTAAAAGGCGTTCACGCTGTGCAAACTCTATCCCGCTTGAACCGGATACACCCCGACAAAGCATCAACAATCGTCCTCGATTTCGCCAATCAGGCGGAGCATATTCAGGAAGCATTCAAACCGTACTACGAAGCGACCATCCTCAGCGAAGGCACGGACCATAATCTGCTTTACGATCGCGAGCGCGCGCTGCTCGACTGCCACTTCCACTCGCCCGATGAAGTCGATGAATTTGTCGCCGCCCTCTACTCAAGGCGAACAAAACAGCAGGAGCTGCGCGCTCTCCTGGTGCCAGTTGTCGAACGAGTTCAAGCAGCTACAGAAGAAGAACAAGCGGAGTTTCGCAGCGCCCTCACCGATTACATTCGCCTGTACGCCTTTCTGTCGCAGATCATTCCCTTTGAAGATGTGGAGCTCGAAAAGCTGTACGAGTTCGCGCGCTTTCTACGTAGGCTTTTGCCCGCCGGTCGTGAGGAGTTACCCACCGAGATTCTTGACAATATCGACATAGATTCCTATCGCTTGCGCCAAACAAGCGCGGGCTCGCTCACACCGGACCCGCGCCTTGAAATGCTTGAGCCGATGTTGGAGAGTGAGAATTACGGCGCAAATGAAGACTCGGTCGAGCCGCTCTCAGAGATAATCCAGTTTCTCAACGAGGTCTTTGGCGACGAATGGGAACAAGCTTATAAGACGGTCACAGAGGTCAAGCAAGAGGTATCGCGAGATCCTGGCGTATCAACCGCTATCCGCATCAATCCGCCGGATAAGGCGCGCCCCACTGTGGATGACGCGGTAATAGCCGCCATAACGAAGCGATATAAGAGTCACTTCAAGTTCTTTAAGCGGGTAAATAACGATCCCAACGTTAAGGGCTTCCTGCTCGACTGGCTGTTCGACGAATTGCTGAAGCGTGACGGCGAGGTCGAGCCATAGCAAGGTCTGTGTGTGCTCTCAAACCTCGCCCTAGGCTGGACCTCATGCATGCCAGGATTCATCCATCCCCCCGCCCCGACGGTGGCAGCGAGGGGGTTGCATCACTCCACCTTCAGCACGACCTTTCCGAAGCCGGCGTTGCCTAGCATGGTGTTGAACTCAGCCAGGTTGCCATTGACGATCTCGTCGAACTCCGCCGCCACTTCATCGATCTCGCCAGCCATCTCGACATAGGCTGCCTGCTCATAGTCGGTGGGTTTGTAGTCGCCCAGGTTGACATTGAAGACGAGGCCGCTTAGCTGCGCGACCAGGCGATCGCCGCTGTTCATGGCATCGCTCCAGCCCTTGCGCGTATCGGGGATCATCAGCTTCTTCTCGGTTTCCAGCACTTGCTCTTGCAGGGCTTTCGCGCCGTCGCGGATGGCAGCCGCATCGTCCAGCCCGGCCAGCCGCTCTCGCCAGCCTTTGAGCTGCGCCCGCACATCGCGCATCTGATTGACCAGCTTGTGCGTCGCGCCGATCTTGTCGCGGATGGTCATCAACAGGTCGAACTGCGCACACAGGTCGGCATCGCTGGCTGCTGTGCCGGCTTCTTTCACGACAACGAAATCCTGGCTCTGCGCGTCCTCGCCGATAATCAGCGTGGCGCTGTATGTGCCGGGCGCGGCATGCGGTCCTTTGATGAAACCCGCTTGCTGGTCATCGTGCGGGATGACGCGCGCGGCATCGGCATAACACAGGTCCCAGACGAAGCGATTCCAGCCGGCGGCGCTGGGGATGCGCAGCTCTTTGGGCGTTTTGTCATCGCGGATGCCCGCCTCTTTCTCCACTTCGTCCTGGTGAATGCTGTGGAAGGTGCGGATTTCGTTTCCGTCCGCGTCATCGATGCGCAGGGAAATCGTCTCGCTGGCGGCTTCGGGCAGCCAATAGCTGATGATCGCGCCCTGCGGGGGATTCGTGCCGCTGTCGAGGTAGGTGTGCTTCGTGCCGTGTTCGGGCGTCTCCTCTTTTTCATACGCCGCGACCAAGCCCAGCGTGCTCATGTATTGCTTGCCGCCGCTGCCTTCGAACATGCCCTCGAAGACTTTGGGCAGGTGCCGCTCGACCGTGCGCGGTTTGAGCAGGCGGGCCGAGTTGGCTTCGGGCGTGTCCATCAGCTGATGCAGGGCGGTCGTGTCATCCATGACCCAGAAGCTGCGTCCGTGCGTGGCCACCACCAGGTCGCTGCCTTTCAGCTGCAAGTCGTAAATCGGGCTGATGGGCAGGTTCTGCTGGAAGCGCGTCCAGCTTGCGCCGCCGTCAAACGACACATACAAGCCGAATTCTGTGCCCAGGTAGAGCAGCCCGGCGCAGTTGGGGTCTTCGCGGATGACGCGGCAGAAGTGATCGTCGGCGACCCCCGCGGTGATGGCCTGCCAGCTCGCGCCATAGTCGGTCGTCTTGAAGACATAAGGCGCGTAGTCGTCATTCTTGTAGCGCGTGGCGGTGACGAACGCAGTGGCGGGGTCGTGCGGGGATGGCTCGATGCCGTTTATCATCGTCCATTCGCCCAGCTCGGGCGTGATGTCCGCCCAATTTTCGCCGCCATCGCGCGTGATATGCAGCAAGCCGTCATCGCTGCCGGCGTAGATCGTGCCTGGTTCGTGCGGCGATTCAGCCAGGGCATAAACCGTGGCGTAATGCTCCGCGCCCACGGCATCGCGATTGATCGGACCGCCCGATGGCTTCAGTGTCTCGGGATCGGCTTTGGTCAGGTCGGGGCTGATTTCTTGCCAGCTTTGGCCTTCGTCGCTGGTTTTCAGCACCTGGTTGCCGCCGATGTAGATGATGTTGCTGTCGTGCGGCGAAAAGACAATCGGGTATGTCCAGGCGAAGCGGTATTTGTCGGCTTCTGCGCCCAAGCCCGTCGTGCTGCGCGGCCAGGTGGCGATCAGGCGGATCTGCTGCGTGCGATGATCGTAGCGCTGCAGGCTGTTGCCGCCGCCGGGCGAACTGCCGATCGCGCCCACATAGACGATATCCGGGTCATCGGGATTGACGGCGATATAGCCGCTTTCGCCCGAGCCGGCGATATCGCAGTCTTCCCAGGTGATGGACGAGAAACGGCTGCGGCTGGGCACGCGCACGCTGCTGTTGTCCTGCTGCGTACCATAGACATAATAGGGCTGGTTGCTGTCGGTATCGAGATGATAGAACTGCGCGGTCGGCTGGTTGTAGAGCGATGACCAGGATAGCCCGCCGTTCAGGGATACGCAGCAGCCGCCATCGTTGCCGTGCACCAATACGCGCGTGTTGTCGGGATTGATCCACAGGTCGTGGTTGTCGCCGTGCGGCGTGCTGATTTCGCTGAAATTGTGCCCGCCATCGGTGGACTTCCAATAGTCCAGGTTGTTGACATAGACGGTATTGGCATCCTGCGGGTCTGCTGTCAGATGCATGTAATACCAGGCGCGCGAGACGAGGCGCATGTCCTTGCAAATGTGCGTCCAGGTTTCGCCATAATCATCGCTGCGATAGACGCCGCCATCGGGCTGGTGCTCGACGATCGCCCAGACGCGCCCGCTCTGCGCCGGCGAGGCCGCCAAGCCGATCTTGCCGATTGTCCCCTTGGGCAGGCCTTTGTTGCCGCTGATGCGCTGCCAGCTATCGCCGCCGTCCATGCTGCGCCAGATGCCGCTGTCCTCGCCGCCGCTGCTGATCTGCCAGAAGTTGCGGTAGGCTTCCCAGATGCTGGCATAAATGACGCGCGGGTTGTTTTGGTCGATGCTGATATCGACCGCGCCGGCTTTGTCGCTGACATGCAAGACGCGCTCCCAGTTTTCGCCGCCGTCTTTGCTGCGAAAAACGCCGCGTTCGTCATTGCGCCCGAAAGCGTGTCCCAGCGCCGCGACATAGACCAGGTCGGCATTCTGCGGATGTGTGCGGATTTTGCCAATTTGACGGGTATCGCGCAGGCCGATGTGCTGCCAGCTTCGTCCTGCGTCAGTCGATTTGTAGACGCCATCGCCGATAGACACATCGATGCGGATGGTGCTTTCGCCGGTGCCGGCATAGATGACATTGGGGTCGGCAGGGGCGACTTCCAGCGCGCCGATAGAGGGCGAGGTCAGGTAGCCATCGCTGATATTCTGCCAGTATTGCCCGGCGTCGGTGGTCTTCCAGATGCCGCCGCAGACCGCGCCGAAGTAGAAGGTGTTGGGGTCGCGCCGGTCGCCAGCGACAGCGACGACTCGGCCGCCGCGGAAGGGACCGATGCAGCGGAATTGGGAGAGCTTGTCGAGGGCGGGATTGGTCATGGGGGGATGTCCTTTGTTGTGCGTGACGGGTTGGGTGGGGATTGTAGCACAGGGCGGATGATTCACCACAAAGACACGAAGGGCACAAAGGCTTGATTTCGCCACAGAGACGCGGAGGGAATCACAAGTGACACAGAGATCGACTCTAAGTCACTAATTGCTCACACTGTACAGGGGCGATGCTATGGACGAACATAATCAGCCAAGAAACCCTTTACGCCGTCCAGCATGGATTCAACTTCTCTACGATTGTACAGATGGAAGTGTCCATGATCGGCAGCATGCCGAATCTTTGCCCAAGACCGGAGTTGGTCGGATTTGATTGTGTTGTAGACATGCGCTTGCTGCAATTCGATTATCAAGGAATCGATTTTCTTGAACTGACCATTTGGCTTTCTGACATCGATAGCTGGCGACTGTCGTTTGCACAAGCCTCGCAACTCCCTTTCAAGTAGCATTCCGCACCCTGCTGCGATAAGCGCGAGCTGTAAATCACTCAATCCCTTAGGCGTTAGCATAGCTTCAAGCTGTTCAATATAATCCGACGCGACGTTAGCAACGATCGTGGACTCAAAGCTCTCTAGATATCCTCGCTCATAGTCGCTCTGCAATCCCTGTAGCGTGCCCAAATGCTGTTGGACGAGAGGGAGTGTGGTCTCAGGAGTGACTTCGGCGCGCTTCAGATGTTGTATGAGATCTCTTTCCCGATCTGTGCCACCAAAGACATACTCTACGAGAGTGCGTACATTCACCAGAAACTGTTGGCATTCGGTCACATGACCGTAGTCTATGGGATATCTGCCCCTGTATTTTTTCTTCACGTTTTCAAAATGCTCGTTCATTACCGGAATGAGCTTCGTTCCAGCCTCAATCAGCTCAGCAAACCTCTCCCGAATTCTACGATCTCGCTCTTGCTTCGTGGTCATTGGATTCCTCTCTGTGTCCATAGCGACGTCATTATTTCTCGTCGATATCTATGCCGCCAGCCCATCATCCCTCCCCAGCAGTCAACGCCTGGCACGCAGCACTGCCAAAATGATCCCGCACCCAGTCGGCCCGTTCCCGCGCCGCTTCCCGCGCCAGCTGCGCCAAGCCTTCGTCCTTCATCCACTTTGCCTTTTTGTTCTCGCGCAGCAAACCGCGCAGCGTCAGATATTGTCCCTTGCGCCCATTGCAGGGGCGGCAGAGCAAGATGCGGTTGCGTATGTGATTCTCGCCACCATCCGATCGCGGCATGATGTGATCCAATTCCATGAACTCGCGTTCCAGTTCGCGCCCACAGCCAGCGCAGATGACATTGCCATTGCTTCGTTGCGCGTATTCCAGAACACTCACGATTTGCCGATGCGTCAGCTTCTCCCAGGGTGCCGTCGCTCGTGGTGTCTTCAGCTTGAGGCTGGGCGCAGCCAATTCGTTGTCGTCTGTGCGCCGCGGCGGCTCGGTTTGGTAATGGACGCGCTTCGTCCAGAATTGCAGCGGCTTCTTGTCGTCTGTGAGCATACCCTCGTCGGCCAAACGATTGAGGACCGTCTCATGCGCTTTGTCCCAAATGTCTATGCCTACCCATTGCCGCCCCAGTTGCTCGGCGGCGACCGGCGTGGTGGCGCAGCCGCAGAAGGGGTCGAGCACAAGATCGCCTTCATTACTGCTCGCTTCAATGATGCGGCGGTAAAGCGCGAGCGGTTTCTGTGTGGGGTATCCGGTAATCTCACCCCTGGTAGTTGGAAACCACCCAGAGGATCCATAGAGCGATTTTATGTCCGTCCAGGTATCTGATAAAGGAACGCCCGGACTCTCATCCAGATACTGTCGGACGATTTTTCCTTTGCGTTTTCGGGTGCGATATTTCCGACCGTCGGCGTCCATGTGCCGAAACCAGTTTGTCCTGTAACTTTCGGAGTAGGGCGTGTACTGCTTGTTGTATATGTGCTTGCTGTACTGCTTCGCGAAGACGAGTAGTGTTTCGTGCGCCTTAATGGGTTTCTTGCCGCCAGCCCTGCCGCCAGACGGCGTACCGTAATTCCAGACTATCTCGGTTATGAAATTCTTCTGCCCGAATATACCGTCCAATAGGCATTTGACATAAGCGACGGCTGTGCGATCAAGATGCAGATAGAGCGTCCCTTCCTGTCGAAGTATGCGATGCATCTCCATCAGCCGCACGCCCAGCCAGCACAAAAAAGCGCCCATGTCGTCGCCATAAGCCAC
Organism: Anaerolineae bacterium; assembly: GCA_034423155.1. Lineage (GTDB taxonomy): Bacteria > Chloroflexota > Anaerolineae > Aggregatilineales > Phototrophicaceae > UBA6055. Next base: position 7,092 of record DAOUJB010000536.1, read on the forward strand.
TCGAGCGGCTGCAATTACGCTCTCGACAGCGGGCCAGTCATCCTTAATGCTATCGGTCCATTCTTCGTGCACATCGTCATCCCAGCGCCAGCGGTCTTTGAA
>DAOUJB010000537.1:0-5417 GCA_034423155.1 Anaerolineae bacterium
GATGCCTTCACCGTGTTAAAGCGTTTCAACCAGTTGCGCAACGCCATAGATTTCGTTTTTTTTGATACCTCGCCCACGCCATCTCTGCTGCATTCTTCCATTTATATGGCCACCGATGGCATCATTTATCCGACCAAATGCGAAGCCTGGAGCTTTGATGGACTGCGCGAAAGTTTGACGCACAAAGACCAATTCAGCCCCATTCGCCAGCAGTACAATCTGAACGACATCAAGGTGCTGGGCGTGGTGCCGACCATGTACCGCGGTCGCACGCTGGAGCATCAAGACAACCTGCGTCGCCTGCAAGATACCTTTGGCGGGCTGGTGTGGAAGCCGCTGCCGGTGCGCACGATCTGGACGGAAGTCGCCAGCGCCCGCCGGACTGTTTTCTCGCTCGCCCCGACCAGTGGCACAGCCGACGATGCCTGGCACTTGGTCGATCAGCTGGAGGAGCGCGTTTATGAGCAGTCGTGAGCGCCGCCGCAAAATCCGCGACGAAGACAACTTGCTCTTCGCCAATCCCAACTCGCTCGACCCCAAAACTGCCGATGCAATCGGATTTGGATTGGGCGATCTCGCGTTGGAAATCGCCGCAGCCGATAGCGACTTTCAGGCTATCGAAGCCGTCAGCATACACGAGGTTTTTCCCAACCCGATCCAGCCGCGCTATAGCATCCCGCACGACCTGACCGATATTTTCGCGCTGCAGCCAGCCAGCATAGTGGATATCCTGGAGCGCTGGATATTGGAGATTCAGCTGGAGCCGGGCAAGCAGGCTTTCGACATCGTCAATTACCTGCGCGGGCAAGCCACGGATCGCGGTGCACTGGTCGAGACCGACGAGACACCGGCCGCGGATGAGGATTTGCCAGCATCCACCAAATATGCCGCGCTGATGAAGCTCATCGACCTGGCAGCCAGCATACGGCGCGATGGCTTGTCCAACCCCATCAGCCTGGTGCATCATGGCGACCGCTATGAGATCGAAACCGGCGAACGGCGCTGGCTGGCTTACCACATCTTGTACTGGAAGTTCGGCGATGGCGACAAACGAGCCGATGGCAGCATCGTCAATTGGTCGCGCATCCCAGCGCGCATCGTCAATAACGTGGATGTGTGGCGGCAAGCCAGCGAGAACAACGCCCGCGACAACCTCAATGCCATCAGCCGGGCGCGTCAGCTCTCGCTGTTGCTGATGGACCTGCATGGCTGGCACAACTTCGCCCCGCTTGCCGATTGCGAAAGCGAGCAAACTTTCTATGCGCAGGTGGCCGATGGCGGTGCCTGGCGCATCCCGCGTGGACAAGGCGAACGGCTGCTGAATGCCATGGGGCTTTCCACCGCCAGCCAACTGCGTCAATATCGGGCGCTGCTGCGCTTGCCGGCCGATCTGTGGCGGCGTGGCGATGACGAAGATTTGACCGAGGGCGAACTGCGCAAGATCAAAGCCGCCCTCGATAGCGTTACACGAGTAACGGCAGCGCGCCGCAAAAAACGCCGCAAAGACGCCTTGGCGCGACTGGCTGCCGATGCCAGCCAATGGCGAAACCGCTTGCGAAAAGAGATCAATGGGATCGATTCCGAATCCCGTCCACATATTCGCAAACTGATCGAAACCGAAATTCGCCAGTTGATGCGCCTCATCGAAGACATCGACGACTCAACCGCCTGACCGCAGCCGAAACATCGTCGCTTTTCATTGCGGGCGACTTGCCAGTCGTCCCTGCGGCGTTCCTACCTGTTGCTAGCGCACGCTAGCGAAGATAGCAAGCCGCCACAAACCAATTCACCGCGAGTGCGGGCGATCGGATACATCGCGCCTACCAGGCTTGTCTGCTATGCGGGTTTGTCCAGTTCGTCTGTGGCGAAACGCCCGGGAAAAGCGGAACCCCTACGGTCAAGCCACTGGCTCGAACCCAAGACTCCCAACATCCCGCAGATAGAAATCATCGCCAAATAGCAGCCTTGCCTGGTTTACGGGAGCAATGGCGCTAGCGAAGTTAGTTTGAGGGAAAAGCCGACAGCACACCCGTACGACGACTCACCAAAAGCCGCCGGCTCGCCTGTACAAGAAATCCCTGCTTTCGGTCGTCGTGCCACAGAAGTGAAACCAAGTAAATTATGCGTTATAGGGCGATGCTATTCTGATTTGAAATCTGTAGTGGCGAAACAAGCCTCGCCCGCGACGCCGTCGATGTGCATGTGGGCGACTCAAGAGTCGCGCCTACGGAGTTCCTTCATATTTTTGCATTGCTTTATTGGACTTACTGAGAAGGCGACCAAAAGCGAATTGCGGACAGGCCTGGCAGCAGATAGACCAGCATCGCAAGCGTTACACCTGTAACGGTATAGCGCATCAGCCTAGCTCGGCGACCGCGCCGGCAACAGCAAATCGTCATCCAGTTGCGCAGCCCGTTCTGCAGCGCGAACCAGGGAGCCCAGCAGGTCCCCCGCGGTATCGCGCAGCGCCAGGAAGACATTGCCCTCGCCAAACTCCTTCAGCATGCGATAGGCGATGCCACGCCGAGCCGGACGCCGCACTTGCTCACCATGCTCGTCCAGCGCAACCAGGTAGCCGCTGATGGTCTCGGCGACTTTGTCTTCGGCGATGCGCTCTGCCACCGTGTCGAAGCAGAGCCCCAGCTTCTGATAGCGGCTCGCGGCCACGCGTTCCTTAACCCGGCGCAGCCAGCCTAGCGCACGCTCCGGCAAGCTGGGTTTTTCGACCATCTCTCCCCGCCACTGGCGCAGCTGCAAAAATGTCTCCGCGCTGATCGCTGTATATTCCACCTCCGGCAGCGCCTCCGCGGCCAGGCTGTACCGCGAGGGTCGGCGAATGCACAGCCAGATGGCCTTGCCCGCTTCTTTCAACAGCTTCGCGCCGATGTGCCGCCAAGCCGGGTAACGCGCTCCAGCCGCTGTCTCCAGCCAATAACCAGCCGTAGCATTTCGCTCGCTATCGCGTGTGCGCTTGGGCAAACAGCCAAGCGTTCGCTCCGCCATCTGCAAGCGCCCGACAAATGCGGTGCTCTGCACGCGCAGATCGCGGTTGTAACGACGGATGGTGCGTGTGGACGCGCCAATCCGCTCAGCCAGCTGGCGCATGGGCAGCTGCGGACTCAGACGCTGGATGTAGCCCCGATGCAACGCCAGTCGGTAAGCCTTAGCGCTGCGCAGGTCGCCAACGCGCACAACATCCGACGGCGTCCAAGCCACTTTCAGCAGCGCCAATAGCCACCCAACGCTGGGCACGCGAAACAAAAGCTGCACGGGCCGGCCGCGCTTCTGCGCATTAAGTCCCCGCTTGTCCAGGTATTCGACATATCTTCTACGCACAATATGCCGTCCATTGAAAATTGAACGATCTCCTGTCAACACCTGCAGCACGCCTTTGCGACTGATGCCCACACGACGCGCGACGAAGACAGCCTCGCTCAGCGTGAAACTGCGATCGGCTTTCCAGCCCGCCAGACGCAGCGCATCCAACAGCCGTGGCATGATGCTCGATCCCTGAGCGGTCAGCAAACGCTCCCGCACAGAATTGGGCAGGCCCGGTTCAGAAGCCGGCGCGAACGACCCGCTACGATAAGCCGACGCGATGCTGCGCTTTGCCTCTAGCAGACGGTCGTCCGGCTTCTCACGCCGATGAGCGCTATTAGCGGGCTGCCGCACATGCAACGGCACAAGGCGCTTTTCCACTTCGGTCAGAGCCAGGCCGCCCTCGCGACCGATGGATGCTGCTCGATAGAGTGCATTGTTACGACCAATCTGCACAGCCAGCCGCTGATACAGACGAGCAAGGTCGACATCGCTGCGATCCCGAATAAGCCGGCCGGGCAGCACATGCACCGCCGAACTCACATGAAAGTAATTCAACAACTTGTCGATATCGCCGCTCTCCAAATGCAGGGCGGGCAAATCGTTCGTGGCCCGGTATTTGAAGTCGCGTATCTGGGAAGGTGGCGCGATTACATAAGATCGTTCGCCTTTGATGTCGCCACCATCGAATTGATGGCTGGGCACCAGCTCATCGCTGCGGAAATACAGATGGCAGCCCCGGCGTGTTTTCACGCTGTATGTATGGGCATACTGAGGCAGGTGCATGCAGAAGCGCCGGTAGCTGCGTTGGTCGTCGAAGTCGATGACCAGCAGGCGGGAAACGCGTCCACACACTACACCCAAAGCCGTGAATCGTTCGTCAAAGGCAGCGGCGATCTCCGACCGGGAGGCAGAGCGCTTCTGGTATTGACGCCATTTGATGGCTGGCTTCTTGGGTTCATCGGGCGCATTGTCGCCATGCACCGGGATCACCGAATAGCCGGCCTCCGCCAATTCATACGCTTTGCGCAGCAGCGATTTATGGCGAAAATCAAAGAAAGATTTCATGTCTTTTTCTCGCTTTTGCGCGCCAACCGCAGTGGCTTTGACCATGCCGAAGACAGACGCGAAGACGACGCCTCGGAACCGGCCTGAGGTCTTGGCTGTTGGATGCGCGCTGTACTCGCTAACGGTGCCTGCAGAAGCTGGTGCGCTGGCTCGCGCGGTCGGCTGCTGTGTGGTCCGATAAATGTCTCAGAAAGTTGTCAAAAGGGGCGATCAAATTGTGCCCAAAAAGCGGCGGGTTTCGTGCTGAATCATAGCGAGATTATGCGCGAACAAATGCCTGCATTTAGACTGTATAATTGATCGCTTCCCCTGCGTCGGCGGCCACAATCATGCCACTGCGGCGCAATATGTATACTGTATAAATGAATTGCTGGAAGATGTCAAGGAATGAATGATAAATCGCGGGCGGCAGCAATGGTCGAAAATGTGTTCTAGTCGCTGAGAATGTTATCAAGCACGGACAGGGGAGTGGCTGCCAGCAAACCGGCATCAATGGGCAGCACGACGCCTGATATCCAACGCGCTTCATCGCTGGCCAGAAAAACCGCCGCCCAAGCCACATCCCAAGCGCTGCCTTCTGTGCCCAGGGGACCGGCTTTGCGGCGCAGATCACGGGTATCGGCAGCCAGCGTACGCACAAATGCGCCGTGAATATGACCAGGCGCGATGGCATTGACGCGGATATTGTCGCGGCCGTGGTGCACAGCCATGACGCGGGACATCTGGATAAGACCGGCCTTGGTTACCGCATAGGGAACATTGCGTTTGAAACCGGCGCGTAAGCCGTCTATGGAAGCGACATTAATGATGGAACCGCCACCGCTGGTTATCATGAGGGGCAGGGCGTGTTTGCAGGTGAGCAAGGCGCTTTTCAGGTTGACCGCCAGCGTCGTGTCGAGCTCGTTTTCGTCGATTTCTGTCACCATGCCCAAGCCGCTGTTGGCGACATTGTTGAAGAGAATGTGCAGCCCGCCGAACTCGTGTTGACAAGCGGCGATCATGGCGCGGATGTCGTCTTCGCTGGTGACATC
>DAOUJB010000538.1:0-2752 GCA_034423155.1 Anaerolineae bacterium
GTGCCATTTGCCGCTCATCATGGTGCGATAGCCCGCGCCTTTCAGCACCTCGGCGATCGTGACCGCGTCATCACGCAGATAGCCTTGATACGCGCGCGTGCCGCGATTCTGCATCATGTGTCCCACTCCAGCCTGCTGCGGATGCAAGCCAGTCAACAGCGCCGCGCGGGATGGACAGCAACGGGCGAAACTGTACATCTGCGAGAAGCGCGCTCCGCCGCTCGCCAGGCGATCCAGGTTGGGCGTGGCGATCTCTGAGCCATAGCAGCCGATATCGGAGAAACCCATATCGTCAGCCAAGATAAGGATGAAGTTCGGTCGGGACATAGCTGCCTCGTCAGGCTCTGTGGAATAGGCGCATTGTAACGAGGTGGCGGGTTGGATTCAAAAAACTGTCCGTATTCCCGCCTCTGCCTACCCGTCCTTTGCCCAGCAGCGCCTCTGTGGTTAAATACCGCCAAAACAAGCCAGGACAAGACCACCATGATCATCAGCGCTTTCGGCGATGAAACCGCCAGCGACTTTGCAGAGCAATTGCGCATTTTGACCGAATTGAATATTCGCCACATAGATGTGCGGGCGGCCTGGGATGTCAATTGCAGTCTCTTCACCGACCAGCACATCGCGCGCATCCGGTCGCTTTGCCAGGCGCATGGCGTGGCTGTGGCCTGCATGGGCAGCCCGATCGGCAAGTCGCCAATCGACGCCGACATCGCCATTGAAAGCGAACGACTCAAGACCATCGGCGCGACCGCCCAAGCGCTGGGCACGCGCAATATCCGCATCTTCAGCTTCTATCCCTCGGGAGCGCACGATTCCGCCGCGCTGGGGCAAGCCATTGACCGGCTGGGCGCGCTGACCGAGATCGCCGCCGAGCACGATTTGCAGCTGCTGCTGGAGAACGAGAAAGGCGTCGTGGGCGACCTGCCCGAGCGCTGCCTGGCGCTGATGCAAGCCATCGGTTCGCCGCATTTCCGCTTCATTTGGGACCCCGCCAATTTCGTGCAATGCGGCGCGGCCCGACAAGTCGACCAGTGGTGGGACGCACTGCATCCCCACATCGGCTACATCCACATCAAAGATGCCAAGCTACCCAAGAGCGTGGATGGCGAAGAACGCTCGCAGGTTACCGTAGCTGGCGGCGGCGATGGACAAGTGGCGCAGCTGCTGGCGCGCCTGCGAGATTGGGGCTATGCCGGTGTGCTGTCGCTGGAGCCACACTTGCTGGAAGCGAAACATTCCACCGGCTTCAGCGGCGCCGAAGGCATGGCGATGGCTGTTGCCGCCCTGCGCGAATTGATGCGCGAGGCAGGCATCGCCGAGGGATAGGCCGAGCGAAATATGAACACAGACAACACGGAGGAGACCGCCATGCACCCCGAAATCGCACGCTTCTGGGAGCTAAACCGCATGTACAGCGGGCTGCGCGACAAGCTCTTCGACCACATCAGCGACGCCGACCTGGCTTTCTCGCCGGGCGGACACAACCCCACGCTGGGCGAGCTCTGCCGCGAATTGGGTGAGGTGCAGTACGCCTATGCGCAGTCTTTCCACAATTTCAAAGTCGACTTCAGTTGGCGCAGCGAAGATGAACGCTACCTGCACAGCACAGCCGCCCTGCAGGAATGGTATGCACAACTGGATGCCGAGCTGGAAGCGGCGCTGCGCACGATCACCGACGCTGACATGCGCGACAAGCAGATGGTCCGCGATGGCTATGAAGTCGAACTTCACATCAGCCTGGACATCTTTCGCGAGGCGCTGCTGATATTTTATGGCAAGGTCAGCGTCTACCTGAAGGCGCTGGGGATGCAGCCAGACGGCATGTGGAAAGACTGGATCGGCTGAGCGCGCTTTTGCCCTGCAAATCCCCCGCGCCCTGCACTATGATTGCCGCAACTTGCCCAGCGGGACGGGAATGAGCCCATGCACAACTCCGTTGACGACTTGCAGCAATCACTCAGCCAGCACGACTACATCGCCGAGCGCGGCTTGTCGGTGGCCATCTACCTGGCGCTGAAGACGGGCAAACCGCTCTTTTTGGAAGGCGATGCCGGCGTTGGCAAAACAGAAATCGCCAAAGTGCTGGCGGCCATGCTGGATGCCCAGTTGATCCGCTTGCAGTGTTATGAAGGCCTCGACATCAACACCGCCGTCTACGAGTGGAATTATGCCGGGCAGATCTTGCACCTGCGGCTGATGGAGCGTGAAGGACTATCGCGCCAGGACATGGAAAGCGAGCTGTTTTCGCCGCGCTTCTTGCTCAAGCGGCCGCTGCTGCAAGCCATTGAACAAAGCCAAAATGGCGCTGCGCCCGTCTTGCTTATTGACGAGCTCGACCGCAGCGACGAAGAATTCGAAGCCTTCTTGCTGGAGCTGCTATCCGACTTTCAGATCACCATCCCCGAGCTGGGCACGCTGAAAGCCGCGCAGCCGCCCGTGGTCGTCGTCACCTCCAACCGCACGCGCGAGATTCACGATGCCCTAAAGCGGCGTTGTCTGTACTTTTGGATCGACTATCCGCAATTCCAAAAAGAGCTGCAGATCGTCGAGCGAAAAGCGCCCGAGGTCGCACCCATGCTGGCTCGGCAGATCACCGCGTTCATCCAGGATATGCGTTCGCTGGAACTCTTCAAACGCCCGGGCATCGCCGAAACGCTGGATTGGACAGCCGCTTTGATCGCGCTCGACCAAAACGAGTTGTCGCTGGAAGCTGTGCAAGATACGCTGGGCGTCATATTGAAATACCAGG
>DAOUJB010000539.1:0-2890 GCA_034423155.1 Anaerolineae bacterium
ATCATCAGCGCGACCGAGGTGACGGGCTTGGTCATGCTGTAGATGCGGAAGATGCTGTCGCGCTCCATGGGCAGCGCATTTTCGGCATCGCGCCAGCCACAGGCTTCGAAGTGCGCAACCTCGCCATCCCGCGCCACCAGCGTCACAAATCCGGCTACCTGCTCCTGGTCGACATAGGCTTGCAGGCGGCTATTGATGCGGCTTAGGCGCTCTGATGAAATGCCCAAGGCTTCTGGCGCGATGAGGTTCATGGTCGGTTCTCCCGGATTATTTCGTTAGCGAGTTTTACATGTAGGGGCGAGACTCGTCTCGCCCACATTGCATGGAAATGGTTGCCAATGGGCGAGACCAGTCTCGCCCCTACAGTTTCTCCGCATTGATGGTCTGCATGCTTAGAGCTTTGGGGTGCTGCGGATTGATTTCAAGCGCCTGTTGTATGGTCGCTTGCGCCGCGGACAGGTCGCCGATTTTCTGCAAGTGCTGCGCCAAAATCAGATAACGCGCGACGGCTTTCTTTTTGTTGTCGCGCGACAAGAACCAGTCAGCGATCTGCCGCTGAACATCGACCAGGCTCGGCTGCATGGCGACCGCTTTGATGCGCTCCGCATTCGCCAGCGCGTCTTTGTCCAGCGCCTCATATACTGCGGCAAGCCTCAGGTGGCTGCGCGCCGCTTCGTCCAGGCAGCCCAGCTTCTTCTGCAGGGCGATCACTGCTCGCAGCGGCTTGGGATCGCGCACCGCCAATTCATGCGCCCGCAGCGCCACCGACAGCTGGGCTTTCAGTTCTTCGGCTGTAGGCGCTTGTTTGGCGGGAGTGCCATCGCCATTGAAGCGGGACATGGCGGCTTCGATGCCATCGACCAGCCAGGCTTCGACAGCGTCTGCGGCGCGCCCGACCATTTCACCCGCCTGGATGGCTGCGTCGCCCTTGAATGGCTGCAAGACAAATTCCACTGGCGACATCCTGCCCGGTGGCCGCCCGATGCCGAATCGCAGCCGCGCATACTCCTGGCTGCCCAGATGCTGGATGATGCTTCGCAAGCCATTCTGCCCGCCGTGCCCGCCCGATTTGCGCAGTCGGATGCTTCCAAAGGGCGTATCCAGGTCGTCATGAATCACCAGCAGGCGCTCCAGCGGAATGTCATGGAAGTCCAGCAACGCGCGCACCGATTCGCCGCTGCGGTTCATGAAAGTCTGCGGCTTGGCTAGTCTAACGCGTGCGCCGGCGATGCTGCCCGTCTGCGTGAGGGCGCGTTTCTCGCTGCGCTCCCCGCTGAATCCATGCCGCCGCGCCAACTCATCGACGACCCAAAAGCCGACATTGTGCCGCGTTTTCGCATACTTTGTGCCAGGATTGCCCAGCCCGACGATGAGATGTTTGCCAGTCATTATTCGCTGCGACCGTCCACCTTTGCTGACGCTGATTTAACCACAGAGGGCGCAGAGGACACAGAGTAATTATTGGAACGCCGTAGGGGCGAGGCGGTGACTCGCCCGCTTTGACCCCTATCGGTCCCCCGTCGGGTCGGGGGAAACTTTCAACTGTCATCAACATAGCGCGGATAGGTGGACTTCGCCGCGTCCGCCAGGCGCAGATCCAGTTCCAGCGTGACGAAAGGCCTGTCTTCCGATGTCGTCGCCAGCACAGCGCCATCTGGCTCGCAGATCCAGCCAGCGCCGCCCAGCGCAACCTGGTCCGCCTGCCCGGCATGATTGGATGACAAGCAAAATGCGCCCGAAACCACCGCCGCGGTTCGCCCGCCAGCCAGCCACTTGTCATTAGTGTGCCAGGGTGTGCTGCGCGGATTCAGCAGCAGTTGGACGCCAGCCTTGCCATAATCGCGGGCGTGCTGCAGGAACCAGATCTCCGTGCAGATCATCAGGCCGATGCTCAGCTCGCCGATGCGTTGCGGCTGGAAATCAATCGGGGCGCGCTGATACCAGTTGGCTTCCCAATAGCCTTCATCGCGCGGCAGATAGGTCTTGCTGTGAATCCAGACCAAGCCATGGTCGCGCGTCCAGCAATAGGCGCAGTTAAATCGCCCGCCAGCCAGGTCGCGCGGGGCAGTGCCCACCACGATTTCCGCGCCCAGCTCATCAAGCCGTTCCAGCCAGCCAGCATGTGCAGCGACCGCCCGATCCCATACGCGGCTGTCAAATTGCGGCGCTGTGCAAAACCAGGTCGCGAAGCCCATCTCGGGCAGCAGAATTAGCTGGCTTCTTTCCGCCTTAACATGCGCTTTCAGCCGCGCCCAGTTGTCTTCCAACTGCCCGGCATCGATCTGGGTGATAGTCGCTTTCATACCGGTTGACCCTGCTGGCTGAATTGCGTTTCATAGAGCCGCGCATACACGCCGTCTAGCTGCAGCAGTTGATCATGCGTGCCTTGTTCGACAATTGCGCCACGGTCGAGCACCAGGATTTTGTCGGCAGCCAGGATCGTGCTCAGTCTGTGCGCGATGACGATGCTGGTGCGCCCCTGCATGACCCGACTCAGCGCATCTTGAATCAGCGCTTCGGACTGGCTGTCGAGGTGGCTGGTGGCTTCGTCCAACACCAGGATGCGCGGATCTTTCAACACGACGCGGGCGATGGACATGCGTTGTTTTTCGCCGCCGCTGAGCCGATACCCGCGTTCGCCCACGATCGAGTCGTAACCTTCGCCCAATCCCATAATAAAATCGTGGATATGCGCAACCCGAGCCGCCGCTTCGATCTCGGCTTGCGTGCCCGCGGGCTTGGCATAGAGCAGGTTGGTGCGGATGGTGTCATGGAAGAGATAAGTCTCTTGCGTAACCATGCCGATATTATCCGCCAGCGTGGCCAGCGAAAGTTCGCGCAGGTCATAGCCATCCAGCGTGATGCGCCCGGCTGTCGGGTCGTACAGGCG
>DAOUJB010000540.1:0-1998 GCA_034423155.1 Anaerolineae bacterium
TGATCCGCGGCAACCCGCTGGATGGCGTGGTGCTGCTGACCAACTGCGACAAGACCACCCCCGCCGCGCTGATGGGGGCGGCCAGCGCCGATATCCCCGCCATCATGCTCAGCGGCGGACCGATGCTCAACGGGCATTACAACAACGAGATTCTGGGCGCATGCACCGATTGCCGGCGTTATACCGCCGAGTACCTGGCGGGCGAAATCAGCGCGCAGACTTATCGCGAGGTCGAGGCCAACCTCGTGCGCAGCGCCGGGCACTGCATGGTGATGGGCACGGCCTCGACCATGAATTCGCTGATGGAGGCGCTGGGCATGGCGTTGCCGGGCAATGGCACGATTCCCGCGGTCGATTCGCGGCGCGTGCAACTGGCGGCGGCGGCGGGACGACAGATCGTGCGCCTGGTCGAGCAGGATATCCGCCCCTCGCAGCTATTGACGCCCGCGGCATTCGATAACGCCATCATGCTTTTGCATGCGCTGGGCGGCAGCACCAATGCCATCGTGCATCTGCCGGCGATTGCGGGGCGCGCGGGCGTGGATTTGCCTTTGTCGCGCTTTGACGAGCTAAGCCGCAGCACGCCTTTGATCGCCAACCTGCGCCCGACCGGGCAGCACCAGATGGAAGACCTGTTTTATGCTGGCGGCATCCCGGCGGTGCTGAAAATGCTGCTGCCGCTGCTGCATGGCGATGCCCCCACCGTGACGGGTCGTACGCTGGCGGAGAATGTGGCCGATGCCCGCGTGGTCAACTCCGATATCATCCGCTCGCTGGATGCGCCGCTGCAATCCGAAGGCGGTTTGAGCATCCTGCGCGGCAACCTGGCTCCCGATGGCGCGGTCATCAAGCACGCCGCCGCCACGCCCGCATTGATGCAGCATCGGGGTCCGGCGCTGGTTTTCAAAGATGTCGCCGACCTAAAAGCGCGCATCCACGATCCCGACCTGCCGGTGACGTCCGACCATGTGCTGGTGCTGCAGAACGCCGGTCCGCTCGGTGGGCCTGGCATGCCCGAGGTCGGCAACCTGCCTATCCCGCAGAAGCTGCTGCGCCAGGGCGTCCGAGACATGCTGCGCATTTCCGACGGTCGCATGAGCGGCACGAGCTATGGCACGATCGTGCTGCATGTCGCTCCGGAGGCTGCGCTGGGCGGTCCGCTGGCGCTGGTGCGGGATGGCGATGAAATCGAGCTGGATGTGGCGGGGCGGGGCTTGCAGCTGTATGTCGATGCTGCCGAGCTCGCCAGACGCCGGGCGGACTGGACTGCGCCTGCACCGCAATACACGCGTGGCTATGGGCAGCTCTACTTGCGGCATGTGAATCAAGCGCCGCTGGGTTGCGACTTCGACTTTTTGCGCGGTCGCACGCCTGTCGATGCGCAAGAGCAGCCGAAGTTTTAGCGCATTTGCTCCCCGAACCGACGGGGGTCAAGCAAACCGCGACCAGGCAAACGGCGCGAGCAAAGAAGGACGCTCGCCATCTAGGATCCACTCTGCCATCAGCAGCGCCACCGCCAACGATGAGATAGTCGCTCATGCGTGGTCGAGTTTTAGCTACATTGGCAGTTCAAGTCCCTCCCTCTTTATGGGGGAGGGATTTAGGGTGGGGGGCATTACGCATCCAACTCGCCATCCGCCAAGCCAGCCGGCAGCGCCAATGGTTGATCCGGCGCGCTTTGGATGTCGATATGTTTGCCCTGCGCCGCCGATTCTTCCAGCGCCTGCATGATATCCAGCACATGAAAAGCCAGTTCGCCACTGGCGCGATGCGGACGCCCGGACTGGATCGCATAGGCCATATCGGCCACGCCAGCGCCACGCCCGATGTTGGTGCTGTGCGTCAGCGGGATATCGTCCCAAGCCAGCGCTCTGCCCCATTCGCGCTTGGCATCGTGAGCCACAGTCGTGACTTCGCCATCAAAGCGGTTGGGGTCGGGCACGGTCAGCGAGCCCAGTTCGCCGTGAATCTCGATGTTGGGCAGGTGATGCCCCCAGA
>DAOUJB010000541.1:0-2359 GCA_034423155.1 Anaerolineae bacterium
TGGGCGCGCTGAATGCCCCGCCCGATTTGTCCATCGCCGAGCAATTGGACGAAGTGCACGCATTTATGCTGCCAATCGGCGGCGAACACCTCAGCAGCGACCAAATGGCCGACTTGATCAGCGCCATCGAGCCGACCTTTGTCATCCCCATGCGCCATGCCTGCCTGTCTGAGGCGGCGTATCCAGAGGCGCTCGAGGGATTTCTAAAAACCATGGGCGCGGGCGAGATCGCCGAGCAGGACAGCCTGCGCCTTTCGGCATCGTCTTTGCCAGAAACAACCCAAATCGCCCAGCTGCGCGCCAATCAACCCAAGAGCTAGCCATTCGCAAAACCGCGCGCGCCTTTTTGCGCTATAGTTAGCGCAGGTTGCCCACCCACCAAGCGAGGTCGCTGTCATGCGAGACGGCAATATCAAGCTGTTGATGAGCTGGGATATCAAACCTGGCTTGGATCAAGAATACTTTGAATTTGTCATGCGCGAGTGGGTGCCCAGCTCGACCAAGCTGGGTTTGACGCCGATCGAGGCTTGGTACAACATCTATGCCAGCGGCGATATCCCGCGCATCATGGCTGGCGCGCTGGCTGCGGACGAAAATGCCATGCGCGAAATCCTCACCAGCGATGACTGGCACGATCTGCAAGACAAACTGCTGGATTATGTCGAGAACTACAGCCAGAAGATCGTGCGCGTCACCGGCGAATATCAACTCTGACCAGCATACCCCCACAGTCCCCCCGACAGGTCAGGGGGATGCAGAGCACTGAATGAGTTGCGATCCAGATGTGGTCGGTGGCCTGTCGCCGACTAGCCCGATGTAACCCCCTCTCCATTGCGTTGGGGAGGGGGTTTGGGGGTGTGGTCTAGCCACCCATAGCTGCGCGCAGTGTGGCACAGGCTGGGCAGCCGCCGCCGGGCCGCACGATGGCATAACCACCTTGCGGATCGCCGCCTACATAGGTGGTGGAATCGACATTCCAGATGATCAGCAGGCGTGTGTTTTGGCCGCGCAGGAAGTTGACCGCGCCAGCCAGCCAGTCGGCTTGTTCAGCCACCGATGTGCCTTGGCCCCAAGAGAAGCCACCGGGCAGCGGGGGATAGCCTTCGGGCGAGACATAACCCAATTCTGTGTAGCACAAGGGCTTGCCCGGGAAGACGCTCCGATACAAACCGGTGATGGCGGGCAGGTAGTAGCTGTAGTGTCCGCTGGGTCCGCCGGTGGTGGCAGTTGGCGGCAAGAAGCCGTTGTTCCAGTGCACGCCGACGCAGTCCATGTAGTTGGCCGCGCCTGCAGCTGCCATCTCGCGGATGTAGCAGTCATCATCAGCGCCATTGGGCGAACAGCCGCCATAATACCCGGTCGGCGTCGGTGCCGCGCTGATGACCATCGTGCCGGGGCTGCGCGACTTGATGGCGTTATAAGCCGCTGCCAGCATCTGCGTATAGTTTGCGCCGCTGATCTGCCCGGCGGGCCATTCGCGGTCGATGTTGGACTCATTCCAGACTTCGATCGCGTTCGCGCCGCGCTCTGCCAAGCCAGCCAGGAAGTTGGCGAAATTCTGATAATACTGCCCGGGGTTGCTGGCCAGCTGATGGTGGTCGCCGATAACGCTCAGCAAGATCTTGAATCCCAAGCCGTGCGCATGGTCGATCCAGGATTGGAAGCCGCCAGCGTCCTGGTTGCCATCCCAGCGCACCTGACGCTTGACCCAGGTCATGCGCGCGTCGCGCATCAAATTGGGATGCGCGAAGGTCAACGCTTGCCCACCCAGCTCGAAGCCGCCCGATACCGACGGTCCGGCCACAGGCGGTGGAGGCGGCGCGCCTTCCTCGGGGGCTGGCGCAGGCGCTGGAGGCGGTTCTGGCGGTCCCGGCACTTGCAACGTTTGTCCGACCTTGATGTCGTCCGGGTCTTCGATGCCATTCAGACGCGCCAGATCAAAATAGGTCATGCCATATTTGGCGGCGATCCCCGCCAGCGAGTCGCCCGGCTGCACGGTGTAGGACGAATAGCTCGGCTGCCCGTTCGGAGAACCGACGCCAGGCGCGGCTGCTCCGCCAATCGAAGGCACAATCAGCACTTGACCCACATGCAAGATATAGGGTTCTATCAGCCCATTCAGCTCGGCCAGGCGGATATAAGTGGTCTGATGATTAGAGGCGATCAACGCCAGAAAGTCGCCACGCTGCACGGTGTATGTGGTATTGCCCGCGGGCGCTGCCGGGGCGCTTGGCCCGCCCGGGCCGCCGGTGCCGGGGATGATGATCTGGTTGCCGCGATGGATGATCGAGTCCATCGTCATCCCATTCGCTTGCAATAGGTCAATCAGATTCACACTATAGCGCGATGCGATGATGGA
>DAOUJB010000542.1:0-4739 GCA_034423155.1 Anaerolineae bacterium
AAGACCAGATCGAAGACCTGGCTGCCTACATCATCAACTGGGACAAAGGCGCCAACTGGTCGACCGAAGACTTCCTGGCTGTCGCCCAATATGGCAAGCCGCTGGCTGATGGCTCCTTGCCCAGCGAACCGCCACCACCGCCGGCCGGCGACAATGTAGCGGGCATCCTGGCGCGCTGGGCGGAGACGGAAATCGTCGGCAGCCCGGCCACTGGCGAGCTGCTCTACGATGCCGAGTTTGGCTGCACCGACTGCCACACCAATGGCGCTTCTGCACCCGACACGGTTGGCACGGCCACGCGCATCCGCACAGAACGCCTCAGCCTGCCGCAATTCGCCGGTTATACGGTCGAAGCGTACCTTATCGAAAGTATCACGCGGCCCGGCGACTATGTTGTCGATGGCTACAGCTCGGGTCTGATGCCCGCCAACTTCGGCGCGCGCATGACCGACCAGCAGCTGGCCGATATCGTTTCCTTCTTGCTGACGCAGGAATAAGTCTCAAGCCCGATGCACACAAGCCCTCGGCGACGGGGGCTTTTTCATTTAGCGCAGAGCCAGCATGATGCACCGACAAGCTCAGCCTTTCCGACCACAACGAAAGCCGCTGCCGATTCTCTGGCTGTTCTTCGCGCTTGTCTTGTCGCAACTGGTCCTGTCATCCAACGCGCAAGACGAGCCATCAGCTGGCTGCACAGCCGAAGAATTATCGCGCCAGCAGCAGACAGTCGCCGAGTTCTTGCCGCTGGACTTCGCCAATGACCGCGCGCAGGCTATCGCCAACCTGTATCGCCTGGGCGCGCTTTATCAATCCATGGCGCTTTACTGCGATTATCAGCCCAACGCCATCGAAGTCGACGCCATGCTCGAGCGGGCGCTGGAATACGCTACGCTGGACGAGCTGATCGCGGCGCAGTCGGTCGGGCGCGATGTCGGGGAGATCATGACGGAACTGGACGAAGTTTATGGCGATCCGCTGGCTGGCCAGCAGCTTTATAATGGGACGCAGCCGGCTTTGGGCGGTGTCATGCTGGGCTGTTCGGGCTGCCACGAAAATGAAGAATCCGCTCCGCTGACCGCCGGCAGCTGGACGCGCGCCAACGAGATCCGCTTGCAGCTGCCGCAATTTGCCGACTACGATGAACGCCGCTACCTGGTGGAAAGCATCGTCCAGCCAAGAGCCTATGTCGTGCCCGATTACCTCGATGTCATGCCCGAGTTCTATGCCGGGCAGTTGACAACGCAGCAGCTGGCCGACCTGGTGGCGTATCTGGAAAGCCAGGATCAACTGCTGGATGATGTTACCCCCCTCGGTCCCCCCGAAGAGTCGGGGGGAGGCTAATTCTGCATGGAGCAGGCGGATCGAACATGAGATGGGGAAAGCGCTAGCTACCCGCATCTTATCAGTCCGATTTGTGGTATGCTGAATGCGATGATGACGCATGGGAGTGTGAGTGCGGTGAACGCGCAGTTGAACCGAGCGGACACAATCATGGCGAGGCTGCTGATGGTGAGCGCCGATGCAGTTGCCACGCAGCCGTCGGCTCGCCAAGCAGAAAACGCGTTGACCTTGTCGCTGATGTTTTCGGGCCTGCGCTGCCTGCTGCAATATGTGCTGTTGCCTTTCTTGCTGCCGCTGCTTGGCTTGGCGGCAGATGTCGCCGTGCCCATCCTGCTGCTGATCAACCTGCTGGCGATGGTCTCGATTTTCTTCAGCCTGCGGCGCTTTTGGACGATCGGCTATGCCCATCGCTGGCGTTATCTGGTCGTGGCGGCGACAGCGCTGCTTCTACTGGTGGCTTTTACTGTCTACGATATCATGCAATTGAGCGGAACCTAGCCAACCCTGTATCCGCCCTGATTTTGTCGCTAGAATGGCGCGACAGGCAGCCTAGATCGGAGTCTGACAGATGAGAACGATCCGCATCCGCAGCATCCTGTCCGCCTCGCTGCTTTTATGCGCGCTGGGGACGGCATCGGCACAAGACGCGGCGACACAATCTTCGCCCGCGGGCTTGTCCATGCTAGTGCTGTTTTTGGGTATCGCTGGCATTGTTGGCGTGTTTGCCATCCGTTGGAGTCAATCTACGCAGGAAGAAGACGACCCATCCTCTGCGCCTTAGCGCGCAATTCCTCGCCCGTTTTTTTCGCCACAGAAGATTGTCGCCGTTTGTCATGCGGGCGTCTCGTCCCTACAGCGTTGGGTTTGCGGGCACCATCCGCCTCCTGCATCGATTTGCGGCTCCGCAAAAATCTCGCTAGAATTAGAGTAGAAGGGCTCGCTAGCGTGTGGGGTGGGTCATGGCAGAGTCGCAGCGAGAAACAAGCTGGTTGGCATCGGCGCGGTTGGTTCTTCTGGGCATCATCGTCGTCATCATCGTGCCGGCGCTGGCGCTGATCATCGCCGCCATTGGTCGCAGCGTCGCCGGCGAAACCGACGAAGCGCCTGTCGTCTCCCTCGCCAGCAGCAGCCAGTGCGTAGCCTGTCATCAATCCACCACGCCCGGCATCGTCGAGCAGTACAGCCGCAGCAGCATGGCGCGGGCGAATGTCAGTTGTCAGGACTGCCACCAGGTCGATGAAGGCTATCCCGGCTCGCAAGCCCATCATGGATTCCACATTTTGGGGGTGCCCACCACTGCCAAATGCGCCACCTGCCACGAAGATGAAGCCGCGCAGATGAACCGCAGCCGTCATGGCTTGCCCGCCTATATCGCCATGTGGGGCACGGACGGGCTGAGCGAGGCGCACCTGGAACTCTACGAATCGATCGAAGAAGGCAGCTTCAACCCCGACCGGATGCGCAACGCCCTGTTTGAAAAAGAGGGACTCGCCATCACGAAGTTCGCCTGCGCCGGCTGTCATGATATCGGCGCGCCAGCCGCGGATGGCTCAGTCGGGCAATGCCAAGATTGCCACCTGCGCCACGAATTCAGCCTCGAGCAAGTGCGCAAGCCCGAAACCTGCAATCACTGCCACATCGGTCCCGACCACCCGCAATACGAAATCTACATCGAGTCCTATCACGGCATCATGTACCTGACCGGCAGCGAGCACTGGAACTGGGATGCCGAGCCCGGCACGCTCACCGTCAGCGACTTCCCCGCGCCGACCTGCGCGACCTGCCACATCAGCGGCTTTGGCGGCGCAGCCACCACGCACGATGTCGGCGACCGACTGACCTGGTATCTGTTTGCCCCGCAGAGCCAGCGTCGTCCCAACTGGGAAGTCAACATGCGCCAGATGCAAGCGGTCTGTACGGAATGCCACAGCCGTCCCTTCATTGAGCAGTTCTACACCGATGCCGACGCCCTGGTCGAGGAGATCAACCGCCGCGTGCAGCTGAGCGATGACACGATCGCACCCGCGCGCGAAGCCGGGCTGTTGACCGATGAGCCTTTTGACCAGCCTATCGACTTTGTGCACTTCGACCTGTGGCATCACTGGGGGCGCACCGCCAAGTTCGGCGCTTGGATGGGCGGTCCCGACTATGTGCAATGGCACGGCGCGTACGAGATTTTGCGCGAACAAACCGAACTGGAAAGCCTGGTCGCCGAGCTGCTGGCCGATGCAGAAGCGGCGCTTGATTCTGTCTCGGGCGAGGGCTAGCTGCTGTGTATCTGCTGGCGGAGGTTCTGCCGGGCGTTCGGCGCATCCGTCTGCCCTTGAGCCGCGACCAGTTGTTCCTGCTGCTGGCGGCCTTCAACCAGTTGTTCATCGCCCTGGACATTTTCCTTGCGCACGGCGTCGATGGCACAATCAAGCCGAACGAATGGATTCCCATCGTCTACGGCGGGCTGGCGGGCATGGCGCTGCTGGCGGCGGGGATCATTGCGCTGCGCGACCGTCCGCTGGCGACGCTGCTGGCGAATGTCGTCTTCGCAGTCGGCATCGTCATCGGCGTGCTGGGTGCCTGGTTGCATCTGCGGCGCACCGTGCTGCTCGATGACGGGCTGGTCAGCCTGGAAGCAGTCGGCGCGTTGATTTGGGCGCCGCCCGTGATCGGACCGCTCTTTTTCATCCTGATAAGCATTCTGGGCATCAGCGCCGCCTGGATCGAAGCCCCAGTCGACAGCGGCCGCCTGCAACTGGGGCACGGGCGGCATATGCAAATGCCCTACAGCAAGACGCGCGCCTATATGATCATCACAGCGATTTTCATCTTGGCGACTTTGCTCAGCAGCGTGCTGGACCACGCGCGCATCCGCTTCGACAATGTCTGGGTGTGGCTGCCGGTGGCGGCTGCGCTCTTTAGCTGCACGACCAGCCTGTTCCTGGGCATCGTCAAACAGCCAAACCGCGGCGACATCGCCACCCATTTCGCGGCGATGCTGCTGATCATCCTGGTCGGCGTCATCGGATTCATCCTGCATGGCGAGACCAGCTTGACCAGCTCTGGCACAGTGGTCATCGAGCGTTTTCTGCGCGGGTCGCCTTTGCTTGCGCCGCTGCAATTCTGCAATGTCGGCTTGATGGGGCTGTTGGCAATGTTCGACCCCCGCGAGCCAGATACGCCCTGACATTCCGCGCGATTCCGCTATAATCAAGGGGAATATCAAAGGCGCGAGACAGGTTGACCATGTCGCAAGCTGGCTGGGAAAAGCCAAAACATCCGCCCAAGCGCAAACGATCGCAGCGCGTGCAATTCATCACCGCTGGCGTGGTGATCCTCGTGTCCGTGCTCTATCTGCTGGTTTCGGGCACCTTGCAGGGCGCGCGCTACTTCATCACCGTGGGCGA
>DAOUJB010000543.1:0-2485 GCA_034423155.1 Anaerolineae bacterium
AACGATGCCATCGGCACGATCATCGCGGTCGCGGCGATCTATGGCGCAGAGCTGGGATTTGAGCTGACGGAGCTGGTGCTGGCGATCTTGCTGGTGCAATTCGTGGGCATCCCCTTCAGCATCATCTTTGGGCGATTGCCGGCGCATAACGATTCACGCGCGCCATTTTACCTGGCTTTCATCCTCATCAACGCCATCGCGCTGCCCTTGTTGGGTTTGAGCTTGGCTGCTGCCTTGCCCGCCGATATCAGTGGCGCGCAGCCCCTGCCCTACCAGAGCGTGAATGCGCGCGTCGGCGAAGGTAGTTATGCGCTGGATGGCGACCATTTTGAAGCTGCTGGCACATGGCGTGCGTTCAACGTGCCCGGTGCTGACCTAGTCGGCAATGGCTTGATGGGCAGTTTGACAGCCACGCTGACCGGCGTGCCCGCTGACCTGAATTACGGGCTCAGCGAGCAAATCGGCGCAACGCAGACCCTGCTCTTCAACGGGCAGCATGTGCAGCTGACTTATCGGCGCGCGCCCGCTGGCGGTCTCATCGGCTTCCGACTGGATGGCGACGCCCTGCTCGATGCCGACGGTCAGCCCGTCATCATCGACACCTATGGCGAGACAATCCGCTATGGCGAAAGCACCACGCTGGAAGTGGCGGCGGCGGGCCAGCACACGCTGGAAATCGTCAATGCGTCTTCCGATCCCGCGCGCAGCGCTATTGCTATCGCGCAGGTCGAAGTCCTGGTTGCGGCACGTCAGAGCAGCCTGCCCGTTATCGCCGGCATCATCCTGGCCTTTGAAGTTCTGGCGCTGGCTGTGGCCTGGCTCTTGAAGTCGCGTTTTGTCGGCTTGTCCAATTGGCTGGATACGCGGCGCAGCATTTTGTTGTCGCTGCTCGTCTATAGCATCGTCGCCTGTTGGGGCTTTTTGCTCAATTCGACAGTCGAATTTTGGATGCTGGCGGTGATGGTGGCCATGGTGCAGGGTGGCAGCCAGGCGCTCAGCCGCAGTTTGTACGCCAGCTTGTGTCCAAAAGCCAAGAGTGGGGAATTCTTCGGCTTCTATGCCATTATGGAGAAGTTCGCGTCCATCATCGGTCCCTTGATCTTCGCCTTTGCGGGGATTGCGCTGGGCAGCACGCGGCCCGCGATTCTGAGTTTGATCGCGCTATTCGTGCTGGGCGGCTACCTGCTCAGTCGCGTTGACATCGGCGCAGGACAGCGGCTCGCCCAGGCAGAAGATGCCGAGCACGGACTGGCCGCCGATCACTAGCGCCCGAGGAGGATGAGCATGCTAGTAGAGGGACAACCGGCGCCGGAATTTGCGCTGCGCAATCAAGATGGAGAAATTGTGCGGCTCAGCGACTTTCGTGAGCGACGCGTCATCATTTTCGCTTTCCCGAAAGCCAATACGATGGGCTGCAACAACCAGGTCTGTGGCTTCCGCGATGTCTTGCCGCAGATCGAAGCGAACGACGCGGTGGTTTTGGGCATCAGCGCCGACAGCGAAAGCACCCTGACAAAATGGAAAGCCGAGCGCAACCTGCAATACGACCTGCTTTCTGACCCCGAGCACAAAATGCTGGACGAATGGGGTGCCTGGGGCTTGGATATGCGTCTGATCAAGCTGCCTATGATCACCCGTTCTTACTGGGTCATTGACGAAGACGGCATCTTGGTCGAGCAGCAGATCGGCGTGCGCCCGCAAGCAAGCGGCGAAAAAGCCCTGGCTGCTGTCGAACGACTGACGCCGAGAAAACGGACGGAAGCATGAGACTGATACTGATTGGCTTTGGAGCGGTCGGGCGGGGATTCGCCGAGATCCTGCGCGACAAGGCGGAAAACCTGCACGCGACACATGGTTTTGAAGCCAGCATCGTTGGTGTAGTCACAGCGACGCGCGGCAGCCTGTATTGCGCCGATGGCCTGGATATCCCGGGCCTGCTGACCGCTGCGCACGCGGGCAATTTTGCGGTCTATCCAGCGAGCGCGAATTTGCGGCGAGGCTTGTCCACCGCCGACATGATCGCGCCGGGCGCTGCCGATGCGCTGCTCGAGCTCAGCCCGACCAACCTGGAAACTGCCCAGCCTGCGCTAGACACCTGCTATCGCGCGCTGGATGCGGGCATGCACCTGGTGCTGGCGAACAAAGGACCAGCCGCCCTGCACTACGCCGATTTGCTGGCGCGGGCGGCGGCGCGTGGCCTGCAGATGCGCTGCGAAGCGACTGTGATGGCGGGCACGCCCACCATGCAGCTGGCGCAGGAAGCCTTGGCTGGCTGTCAGATTACAAGCGCGCGTGGCATCCTCAACGGGACGACCAATTATATCCTGACGCAGATGGAAAGCGGCGAAAATTACCATGCGGCGCTGGAGAACGCCCAGGCGCTGGGTTATGCCGAAGCCGACCCGAGCGGCGATGTCGATGGCTGGGACGCGGCCGGCAAGCTGCTCATCCTGGCGAACGCGCTCTTTGGCAGCCGCCTGACGAT
>DAOUJB010000544.1:0-2777 GCA_034423155.1 Anaerolineae bacterium
ATGACGGGGATGGTGCGCAGCGAGCGAAAGATGCCGCTGACGCCGCGCGTATCGCCGACATTCATATCCACGCCATATTTCATGGGGATCTCGATATCGTGCCGCCAGACATCGGTGGAGCCGACCAGGATGGTCACCACCACATAATCGGCATCGCGCAGGGCTTCTTCGCGGTCGAGCGTGGCGCTGACAGTCGCGGGATAGCCGCCAGCCTGCACGATGCGCTTCACGGCGCGCCGGGCGAAATCCAGCCGCTCGGCATCAATATCCATCAGCGCGATCTCTGCGCCTTCCAGCAGCGGAAAGGTGAGGATGTCTTTGACGAGTTTGCGCGTGAAGCCGAAGCTGCCAGCGCCGATAAAGGTGATTTTGGGCATAGCCTGCCTCTTCTATATTGAGCTTGGTCAACCTTCGCCGATTGTAACCTCAGGCTGACGGGATAACCATATCGGCAGCGACACAGGGATGACATGCATGCGCTGTTTCCGCGTCTCGCGACGCCTAGCCGCAGTCTCCGCGCGGAACGACATGGTATGCGCTGACCCAGCCCTTCGTCCCATACCAGTCCACCTTGAACCAATTGTCCGTCCGCTCCACTGCCGTCAGCGTCGCGAGACGCGGCAGCACCTCCATGACCGCGCCGCCGGGAGTTTCTCGGAAATTGAGGTAGCTGCCGGTGGTCACCATGCAGTCGTTTACAGCGCGATTCGGCAATTGCTGATCGTCTGCTTCCGCAACATCCAGGCCAGGCGGTCCCCCGTATGTTGTGTATATGCCCAGGCTCCTGCCGAACAGGCCGCCTTCAAACCGCATGTGCGTGATCTTGCCTTCGAAATCCGGACCAACCGAAACGATGATATCGCCAGCTTCCACCACGAAAATGGCGGCGCGGTAATCGGCGGAGGCGGCGACCAGGCCAGCCCCGGTCGCATCGACTTGTTCCTGCGTCGCCGATGTCATGAAAAAGCCGCGCGACCACTCGTCTATGCCATAGACCTGGAACTGCCCTCGGCCGCGGAAGATGCACGCGACCGCGCCCAGGGGTATGGCTTCATACCAAAATTCTTTCGGCCCAAATTGTTCGCACAACTGCCTTGGCGTGGGGCTGGGCTGCGAGACGCCCTTGCCCGATCTTTGATGCTGGCGTTTTGGCATTGGGGTGTCGGTGGGGGTTGGCGTGTCCGCTAGCGCTGGCGTATTTGTAAGCGTGCTGGTGGCAGTCGGCGTTGATGTGCTGGTTGACGTGGGCGTGCTGGTAGGTGTCGGCGTAGGCGTGCTGGTTGATGTCGCCGTTGGCGTACTGGTTGGCGTGGGCGTGGGCGTGGGCGTGCTGGTTGATGTTGCCGTTGGCGTACTGGTTGATGTCGCCGTTGGCGTGCTGGTGGCAGTCGGCGTTGGCGTGCTGGTAGGTGTCGCCGTTGGCGTGTTGGTAGGTGTCGGCGTTGGCGTGCTGGTGGCGGTCGGCGTAGGTGTGCTGGTGGCAGTTGGCGTGCTGGTCGGCGTGGACGTTGGCGTGCCCCAGACAAAGGCGCCGGGTCCCTCGTACGCGCCGATATCGCATTTGCCGCCCTGGGGCTGGGGTCGGGTCGTGCCGATCTGGTCGACAGTCACGCCCTCCAGGCATCGGTCGGCGGCGTCTATGGCCGGGCTGGTTGTGGAGAATGGGAAATATGGAATGTCGCCCGTCGCTTCCGCCGCCAGCTGCGGGTTGACTGTCAGATTGATGCCGCCGCAGTTGCCCGCCGCGCCGAAGATGTTGTCCTTGATGGTCACACCGCCGCCGGGCCCAGTGAAATCTTCGTCAGGCACGTTTCTGCAATCGCCATTTCTATTGTCATACACAATATTATTGAGGACTTCAATTCTCGCGCCGCCAGTGGTCACGAAGATCCCGCCGGCGGTATTGGCAGCGGCGTTGTTCTTGATGATAGTCACATGCTTCAAGGCGACGGATTCGGCGGGTCCCGTAAACAGTCCGCCGCCAGAGCCAGAAGCTGTATTGCCGAAGAGGGTGCTGTTTGTGATTGCGAGCGAGCTATTCTCGCCGCTGACATAAACCGCGCCGCCCGAGGCCCCCGCGCTGTTGTTGTATATCGCGCTGCGGCTGATGGTTGTCGGGCTTTCGGAATAGACGCCTCCGCCTTCCTGGGCGGCTTTGTTGCCCGTGATGACGGTTTCCGTAATTCTTAATTCGCCTCGGCCTTCTTTGTATACGCCCGCGCCTTGCGAGCCTGTGACGCCGCTAAGATCGCTGCTGATAATGCGGCTGTTGTGGATCGTCAATGGGTCTTCGCTGCCGGAGTTGCTGTAGACCGCTCCATGTAATTGATTGGTTCGGCCATTGACAAGTATCAGGTTCTGCAGCGTAAGATCGCCGTGATCGTGATAGATGACGCGATATTGTCCGTCGCCGCTGATTGTGTAGCGGCCGCCGTTGCCGTCCGAGCCGTCGATGGTGATATTGGTGATGATAAGAGGCAAGTTGCTCGTCAGCGTGATATCGGCGCTGAGGAGGATGGTGTCGTCTCCCGAATTGCCGCCTCCGGCATCTGTGCCTGGTTCGCAGTTGCCGGTGTTGTTGGTCCATTCGTTGGCTTCTGTGATAGCTTGCGCCAGGCTGCAGCCGCTGTCGACAGTGATTGTAGCTGCGTGAATCTGCTGAGGACGCCACAGCAAAGCAAGCAACGCCAGAAATATAGCGCCGCCACGCAGTCTCACAACCCGGCTATCAGGTGACATTTTTCGGGGGGGGGGGGGGGGGGGGGGATTTACCATCT
>DAOUJB010000545.1:0-7422 GCA_034423155.1 Anaerolineae bacterium
GCTGGCAACAACCTGAACCGCTTCCGCAATGTGACAGCGGTCGAAGCGCCCCTGACCTGGTGGAACGACTCGGCTTTGGCGCACATTCGGCGCGTCTATCCCTCGGTGGTGATGGTCGATGTCATCGCTGTCGCCTCGCCAGCCAAGCTGCGACCGATTCTACAGCGGCGCATCAAACAAAAAGACCGCTATGGCGAGCGCGAATCCGACCCTCAACACCTCTTCCACCGCTTCGTGCTGGAATGGCCTACCAGCGCGCGGCCTATGCGGGTGCTGGCGCGTTTCAATGACGATGAAGAAGCTGGCAGATTGCGCCCCAGCCTGGATGTCGCCAGCGAAGAGGGCGCTGATGTGCTCTGTGGCGCGGCGGGGCAGGTCGTTGCCACAGGTGAAGACATCCAGATCGAATCGCTGGTAGAAGGACAGCGATACATTACAACCTATAGCGGTGTGCAAAAAGCGAGCGTTCGGATAGGGGCGACAGTCAAAGCCGGGCAGCAGCTGGGCACGGCCGCGGGCGAGCGCCTGGGTTTGATCGTGCAGACGCCACCAGCGGGCGGCATCAGCATGGGCGGGCTGGACAACCTCGTTAACCCGCGCGAGTTCCTCTACATCTCCGATTTTCGCGTGCGTCCGACCGTCGACAACCTCAACCTGCGCGCGCTGCCCAGCTTGTATGCCAGCATCGTCGGCCGCGCCTACAGCTGGCAGTTGCTCGAGCCGCAAGAGCATCATGGTCGCGCCTTGGAAAAGATCGGCGAAGACGGCAGCTGGCTGAAAGTGCGCTCGGCTGGCGGCGCAGAAGGCTATGCAGCCGCCTGGTATCTGAGCGCGACTGCCCAGCACGAGGGCGATGAAGTCTTCCCCGGCATCAACCCGGTCGGTGTCAATTTGGATATTTTTCATCCCCGCGGCAAGCCAGCCCCATCCAAACTTGGCGGCTTGGGCTGGGTGCGCTTTGGCTACAATGTATCCAACCGGCGCGGCTCGGAAGATATCAACGCCGCCTTGCAGCGCTATCTGCCGCTGTTTGAAAGGTATCGCGCGGCCGGCTATCGAATCGTCGTCACCACCAGCCACCAGACCTATGGCGAAGGCAAAAACGAGTTTTGGCCCTGGGAACAGATGACGGATGCCAAGTGGCAACGCTTGATCGTGCGCTTCGCCGATATGATGAACGACATTTCTACGCAGTGGGCTGGGCGCGACATCATTTCGGCCTGGCAGATCTGGAACGAGCCAGATTCATTGAGCGGGGTGGCTTCGGTGCCGCTGCACGCGCGCAATTACGGGTTGATGTTCCGCGATGTCAAACGCGCCATTCGCAGCGCCGACAGCCGCGTGCAAGTCATCACCGCCGGCTTCAACAGCGGGCCCGGGCTCGGCAGCGCCTATGCCCGCACCATGTTGCGCGGATTGCCCACCGATGCCAGACCCGATGGCTTGGCTTTTCATCCCTATGGGCGCGGCGTCAATGGCCACCCCATCTACTCCAGGTTTGGGCACATTGACGAATCCATCTGGGCATACAGCAGCGTCATGCCAGACAAGCCGCTCTGGATCACCGAATGGGGCGTGCTGGATCGTGGCCATGACAGCCCGGCTGAAATCGCCCGCTATGCCCTGGGTTTCATACGCTATCTGAAGCGCCAGTATCCGGGGCGCATCGCTGTGATGATCTGGTACGCCTGGGCGCAAGGCATGCACAATGGCTATGGACTGGTCGACCACCACAGCCGCCCGCGCCCGCCCCTGACCCAAGAATTCTTGTCGATCTGAGTCGCCGTGCCAGATGCAGCGTGCGCCGATTTCTCCCAATTTTGCGCCGCCGCCGATTTTCGCGTTACGATATAGGTATTGCAGACTGGTGAAAGAAGAACCCTCATGGTCAAGCGATTTCTGCTCGTAGCGCTCAGCCTCATTTTGGTCGTCAGCGCAGTCCCCTTTGCGCTTGCCGACACCGATTGTGATGCCAGTGCCTCCCACTATGCCCGCGCCGTACAACTGCACGATATGGGCGATTACACGCGCGCCCTGCGCCACTATAACTGCGCGCTCGCGGAGGACCCCGACAACCCCACCATTCCTGTCCTGATCGAAAACCTGCACGAAGACATCGCCAGCGCGCCCAATGCCTGGTCGGCCGATTCGTCCACCTGCGACACAGCCAACGACCACACGCAGCTCGGGCAAACAGCCTATGCCCAAGGCGACAACGACCGCGCCCTGGCGCACCTGCAATGCGCGCTGCTGGCACACCCGGATGATGCCGCCGCTGCCGAGCTGATGGGACAGATCCACATCAACCGCGGCAGCACACACACCGCCAAGTACTACTACGACCGCGCGGCCACCGCCCGTGCCGAAGCAGCGCCCAACCAGACTGGCTTCGTCATGCCCGATTGGCTGACTCCCTACGAAGTCGTGCCAGCCGCCGAGCAACCTGCGCCGGTGCCTATCCAGCCCATCGTCGTCTTCACGGGGCGTTCGCAACTGCTAAAGCAAACCGATACGACGCTCATCATCCGCGATGGCGACACACTCACCTATTGGCGGCGCTTGCAGACGCTAATTATCGAGCGCGTGCAAGTCACCATCAGCACTGGCGAAGCTACGCTCACGCTCTTTTCCCAGCGCGTCTATGCCATGTCGAGGGAAGCGCGGCTGACCATCCAGCTGCTGCCGCCGCCAGACAGCCGAGAAGCAGGCTTGGGATTCGCTGATTACATCGACTTCGCCAACTGGTTCAGCAAGCGCGGCGAATGGCAGCGAGCGGCCAAATCGCTGGAGCGCGCCCTGGAGCTGCAGCCTTATCATGATGATGTGCGCTGCCGTTTGGGCACGGTCTATCAGTCGCTGGGCGATGACAGCGCGGCGCTGGCGCAATTCGACCATGTGCTTTCGCGCGACCCCAGCAACATCTGTGCCAACGAGAATCGCCGTGCCTTGCTGCGCGCAGCCAATGCGACTGTGCAAAAAGCCGCGCCCGCGCCGCAAACAGACTCGCCCGCCCAGCCCATCGTCGAACGCGCCATGCGCTACCACGCCGGCAACAAGCTCTTCGCCGCCGCCAACACGTTGATCGAAGCGCTGGCTGTTGACTCCGCGCATAACCAGGCGCGCTGCGAATTGGCGAAAATCTTCAGCGATTGGTCAAATTATGGCCGGGCACTAAGCGAGTTCGAGCGCATCCTGGATCGTCAACCTGGCGATGACTGCGCGATCGACGGTCGCCTCGCCACCGTCGAGAAGATGCTCGCCATGTATGTGCCGCTGGTGGTGGACGACTACTTCTACCATGCGCGCGAATACCTGCGCATCCAAGCCTGGGCGCAAGCGCGAGCAGCCCTTGAGCGTGGCTTGGCGCTCGACCCGACCCGCAGTTATGCGCGTTGTCAGCTGGGCATGGTGGCATTGCAGCTCGGCGACACCGGCTATGCCCTGGCGCAATTCGACCGCCTGCTGGCGAACGATAGCCTGGATGCCTGCGCCCGCTCCAATCGTGATGCGCTGATGCAGCGTCTGCGCGGCGAGTAGGTGTAAGACTTTGGCAAGAGAATTGTTAGCCCAGCTTTAGCAATGATGCGTAAGCTGGGGACAATCGCTACTGAAAAAGGGCATACAGGGTATGCTCTTTTTTCTTATCAGGAGGATATCCATGAAGAAATTGACGCTAAGCGCGCTGGTCTTGCTGCTGTTGACATTTTTTGCGCAGGCGCAGCGCACGCCCGAGGAGTTGTACGAAAACGACTTTCCCGCGCCCGAATTCGCGCCCGGCTTGGATTGGATCAATATCGACGAGCCGCTGACCATGGCCGGCTTGCAGGGCAAGATCGTCATCCTCGACTTCTGGACTTATGGCTGTGTCAACTGCCTGCACATCATCCCGGTGCTGGAGCAGGTGGAGACCAAGTTCGCCGAAGAAGTGGTGGTCATCGGCGTGCATTCCGCCAAGTTCGAAACAGAAGGCCAGACCGAGAACTTGCGCCAGATCGTGCAGCGCTATGAGGTGCATCACCCGGTCGTCAACGACAACGAATTCGCCATCTGGCGCAGTTATGGCGTGAATGCCTGGCCCACCGTCGCCGTCATCAACCCGCGCGGCAACCTGGTCGTGCGGCAATCGGGCGAGATTCCTTTCGAGGCTTTTGACGCCTACCTCAGCGGCATGATCGAGTATTTTGACGGGCTGGATGAAACATTGATCGATCGTACGCCCTTGCAGCTGGCTCTGGAAGGCGCGAGCGATCCCGGCACGCCGCTGCTGTATCCGGGCAAGGTATTGGCAGATGCCGCGAGCGGCCGTCTTTTCATCGCCGACAGCAGCCACAATCGCATCGTGATCGCCGATTTAGACACGCATGAGGTGCTGGACATCATCGGTTCGGGCGCGCGTGGATTCGCTGGCGGCACATTTGACGAGGCGCGCTTCGACAAGCCGCAGGGCATGGCGCTGGATGGCGACTGGCTGTATATCGCCGATGTCAACAACCACGCCATCCGCCTGGCCGATCTGGCCGCGCGCGAGGTCATGACCCTGGCTGGCAATGGCATAATGGGTCGCAGCCGCCTGCCCTTTGGACAAAACATCCCCAACCCGCTGGGCGTCTCGCTGCGCAGCCCCTGGGATGTCGAACTGGACGATGCGGGCCACTTGCATATCGCCATGGCTGGCACGCACCAGCTGTATGTCTACGAGCCAGCCACCAATCGGCTGTTTCCATCCGTCGGCAACGGGCGCGAAGCCAACCTGAACGGCGTCAGCCTCGCGGACAGCGAACTCGCCCAGCCCAGCGGTCTCTATTATGCCGGCGCGGGCAAACTCTACTTCGCCGATAGCGAAAGCAGCACCATCCGCTTGGCCGACTTTGAGAATGACCTGGTCAGCGTCGTCAGCGGCACCACCGAAAACAGCCTCTTCGACTTCGGTGACATAGACGGCGAGTTGGGCACGAACCGCTTGCAGCATGCGCTGGGCATCGATGGCGCGCCCGATGGCACACTGTATATCGCCGATACCTACAACAGCCGCATCAAGGTCATCCCGGCGGGCGAAACCGGCACGCAAACGCTGGCTGGGCTGGGTGGCGCGGGTGGCTATGCCGATGGCGATTTCAGCCAGGCCGAATTCGACGAACCTGGCGGCTTGAGCTTGGCAGAAGGCATCGTGTACATCGCCGATACCAACAACCATGTCATCCGCCTGCTAAACCTGGAAGCAGGCACTGTCGACACGCTGCGATTCTCAAATCCAGAAGCGCTGATCATCGATGCCGAGGCGCTGACCCTGCTGGGCGGTAATCAAGGCGATGATGCGCGAACACGACTGGAACCGCAGCAAGTCGCCGCCGGCCAGGGCGCGCTGCACCTGCAGCTGAGCTTCGCCGACGACCTGAAGATCAACCCGCTCATTGATAGCCAGTTGGTTGTCACGCAGGATGGCCAGCCGCTGGCCGAGGCTGTGCTGGCCCAGAATGTCTTCAGCCTGTCCGTCACTTTTATCGAAGGCGGCGGAACAATGCAAGCCGAACTGACGCTCTACTATTGCCGAGAAGGCGCAGAAGCGCTGTGTTTCATCGAAAGTTACCACTGGGATATTCCGTATGAAACGGCGGAATCGGCAGAGCAAAGCGAGATCGTGCTGGCGCGGCAGATCAATGCGCCGGAGGTGTAATGCCTAGCCCAAACTCAAGTGCCGTAGGGGCGGATACTTGTATCGCCCAATTGAGCAATGTCCGGTAGGTGGGCGACTCAAGAGTCGCCCCTACAATCGTATTTCTTGGGGGGGGGGGGGAATTCACCGCGCGCCGATGACCACGCTGCCTTCGCGCAATTCGCCGCCGCGCACGAAGGCCAGTTCGACCGCAGCGCCCGCTTGCAGCCGCGCCAGCGCCATCTGTAACTCATCGATATCGGCGATGGCTTCTTTGTCCAGCGCCACCAGGATATCGCCAACCAGCAGGCCAGCCGCAGCAGCCGGACTGTCCGCTTCGACCGAGACGACCAGCAAGCCCGTCTCTTGCTCCAACGCATCGACGCTGGCATCGGGCAATTGCGCCGCCTGCACGCCCACGCCGATATATCCGCTGCGAATCATGCCATCTGTCAAGAGCGCCGCGACCGAGCTACGCAAAGTAGACACGGGCACGCCGACTGCGACGCCTCCGCCGAAGCCAGATGTAACCAGGCCGTGGGCGTCGCCATCTGCGCCGAGCAGGATGCCGCCGGAAAAACCCGGGTACATGGTGAGGTCCAGCTGCAGCAAGCCGTCTGCCAGCGCGAAGCCGCCCCATTCTCTCATTCGTTTTCGCCATTTGTTTTGCCTCCTGTGGGGTCGTTTTCCCCTGCCTTTTTGTCCCATGACCCTTCGCATTTCTCTGCGCCGACGAGTTGCTTGCGCTTGAACAAGGCCACTGACGATGCCGGCGCTGGCACGGATGCGGCGTGGGCGCGCCACTGCCAGAGCCAGATTGCCAACGCGCAGACCCTCGTCCGCCGCCCAGTTCGCCGGGTTCAGCCCGCCTTCCACCCGCAGCAGCGCCAGGTCATTGCGTGGATCGCGCCCGACCAGTTGGGCGTCAAGCTGCTCGCCATTCGCTGAACCGATCGTGATGCCCTCGTCGCTTTCCACGCCATGATGCGCGGTGATGACCAGGTCTTCTGCCCAGGCGATGCCGCTGGCCGGCAAGCGACGCCGCGCATCCACCCGCAGCACGCTGTCCGCAGCATTCGCCACCAGGTCGGCCAGGTCGGTTGATAGCGTCTTCAGTGCTTCTGTCATGCAATTCTCCTTGCTTCATTTGTCTTGCCTTCATTGTGCCCCGAATTGCCGCGCCGGCGCATCACACCAATGGCGAGGCAGGCCTGTCCATTTGGGCAGGTCGGCAGCGCGCATTCGACCGTCTCGCCAGCCCGCCGCTGTGCTAGAATGGCGCTCTTTGCAGCGTTAGAAACGAGCGATTGTGAACTTGATTCAGTTGACGGCGTTGTTGTCGCTGGGCGCAATTTGGGGCGCGTCTTACATTTTCATTCGCGTCGCGGTCGAACCATTGGGTCCGCTCTTCTTGATGTTTGTGCGCGTCTTGCTGAGCGGGCTGATCCTGGTGGCTTATGCGCGAGTGCGGCGGGTGCCGCTCAATATCCGCGGGCATTGGCGACAATTTCTGCTGCTGGGCTTTTTGGGGTCGGCCTTGCCATTTTCGCTGATCGGCTGGGCAGAACTGACGGTGACGGCATCCATGGCGGCTATTTTGATGTCGACCACGCCGCTGTTCACCACCTTTGTCGCGGCGATCGGCCTGGGCGAGCGACTGACGGCTGCCAAGCTGCTGGGCGCGCTGCTGGGCATCATCGGCGTTGCTATCACGGTGGGCGGCGCAGAAATGGAACTGACGCCCGATGTCATCGCGGCGACGCTGGCGC
>DAOUJB010000546.1:0-3825 GCA_034423155.1 Anaerolineae bacterium
CTGCTGGGCGCGGTCATTGGCGCGCTGGCGCTGCAAGGCAGAGACAAAATCACCATCTACACCAGCGAGTCGCTGCGCAGCTTCGGCGATTGGGCAGAGCAACTGCTGGCGGAGAGCCTAGGCAAAGAGGGCAAAGGCGCGCTGCCAGTGGTGGGAGCGGCGATCGGCTTGCCGCACGATTATGTATCCGACCGCCTGTTTGTCTATTTGCGCGTGGACGATGACCCCGATGTAGCGCAGATGGATGCAGCTGTGCGCACCCTGCGAGAAGCCGGGCATCCGCGCGTCACCCTGTGTCTGGAAGACAATCTGGCCATCGCTGGCGAATTCTTGCGCTGGGAATACGCCACCGCCATCGCCGGCGCGTTGCTGCGCGTCAATCCCTTCGACGAGCCCAATGTAACCGAAGCCAAAGATGCCACCAAAGCGCTGCTGGAAGTAGTCCGCCAATCGGGCAGCCTGCCACAATCCGAGCCGATCATGACGCGCGACTCGCTGCAACTGTATGCAAACGAAGACACGCTCGGTCCCTTGCGCGAGCTTTGTCGACAGCACGGCTTCGATGGCGGCGATGTCGTCCAGGTGATCGGCGCGCAAATGGCCGGCACCAAAGCTGGCGACTACTTTGCGCTGCTGGTTTACTTCACGCCAACTGCCGAAGAAGCACGCATGCTGGAACAAGTGCAGCGGCGTCTGCGCCATGTGACCAAACGCGCTGTCACGATCGGTTATGGTCCGCGCTACTTGCACAGCACTGGGCAATATCACAAAGGCGGCGGCGACAATGGCGTCTTTTGGCAACTGACCGCCGATGCCGCGCCCGATCGGTCGATTCCTGATTCTGACTACAGCTTCGGCACGCTGTTCACAGCCCAGGCAGCCGGCGACCTGCAAGCGCTGCAAGGACACGGACGCCGCGCCATCCGCCTGCATCTGAGCGGCGACCGCGCGACAGGCTTGGACATGTTGCTTTCGGCCATTGAGTTTGTGGAGTCGCGCCGGCGCTAGAAAGACAGCGTCCGCGACACAATTTCGCCCAGCAACCAGCCAATCAGCAGCGTGTACAGCGGTGCCAACATGGCATAATATCGCGGCTCAATGCTGGCAAAAGTGGCGATCAACAGCAAGCCCAGCAACAGAATCGCCGCAGCTGTCATCAGCAGCCAGTCGCGCTTCCATAGCGCCGCCAGCAAAGCCAGTGGCGTCAAATACTTCAGCAGGTTCATGGGGTAAAAGAGCGCGCTGAACAGTTGCACGCCGGGCCGCCAGACTCGATGCCCGTTGTAGGCCGAGCTGTGCGCTTCATAAAAGCCCAGCCAGCCAGCCCCTCGCCAATCGATCTGCTCGGGATGCTCCAGGTATTGCAGCGGGAAAGCCGCGCTGGCCGGGTCTTGCACGAGCATATTCGCCAGCCAGCGCAGAACCGAACCGGCCAGCCGTCCATAGTCGCTCGCCACCGTTTCCAGATACACCTCATAGAGCAGCGCATCGGCCGCGCAGGGACCCAGATACCAATAAAGAGCGCTGGGCCAGACGGTGAGGATAGGCTCGGGCGGCTCGCTAAAGGGCTGAGCGAGGAAAGCCGCCTGCTCGTGGGCGCTGACCCAGGGTCCGGGACGGCGATACAGGGGATAAGTTTCGCTGTAGAAGTTGACATCGCGCAGGGCGGGCAGCGTCAGCATGCGGGCATAATGCGCCGAGCGTTCGCCATTCTTCGCGCTGATGGGATAGCGCATATTGTCGGCAGCCGCCAGCAGGGTCGCGCCCGAGGTGCAGCTGAGCGCCGTCGTGCCGGTGGATGGAATGTGGATAAGCGCGATATAGCCGCCCAGCAGAGCGCCGCTGATGCAGCCGACCGTCGCGAACAGGGCGATGCGCTGGCGAATTGGGATGTGCCGCCACAGAAAGAAGCTCGCCCCATAGACCGCGGCCAAGGGCGCATAATTCAAGCGCGCGAAGCACATCACGCCCAAGCCCACACTGGCAAGCGCCACCAACAGCAGACGCCGGCGCGCGGGAGCATGCCAGGCCAGCTGCGCCAGCCACAGCGCCGCCACCGTCGTTGTGGCGATCAACCAGCCCGGCAGCTGATAATGCGTCCATTGCAAGCCGAACGGATCGCAAAGCACGACCAGCGCAGCGATGAATCCCATGCGCGCGCCAAAACGCCGCCGCAGCATATCGTAGACCATGAAGGGAATCGTGCTGTACGCCGCCATCTGCACCAGCAAAAAAGCGCGATCGCCCAGCCTGCCCAGCGCGCCCGTCAGCGACTTAATCGGCGACATCACAAAGGCATAACCCGTGTTGTAGCGCAAGTTGCCGATGAGCAGGTTGCCGCGGTCCAGCTCGTCCATCAAGAAGGCTTGCGCGGCTTGGTTGTCATCGTGATTGGCGATGCCCAGCGGATAGCTGATGAACATCAGGCCTTGCACCAGCAGCGTCAGCGCCAACAGCCACAGCAAGTGTCTACGCATCGGCGGATCGCGATTTGGGGCGGGGGTCATCGCGCTTGTCAGGCCGATTTGGCGAGGGCGTACAGTCGGGGTGACTGCGCAGCTATGACGGCCGGATCGCTGCGGTAGTCGAATTTCTCGCCGATGCCCCCATATTCAAATGCCATGCGCTCGGGATGCCGCCATTTGCCCGCGCGGATCTGCCCCAGCGCATATTCCGCGATTGCCCAGTCGCTTTCGGTGAGGGCGAAGTGGTCGTGGCGCAGGCCCTGCTCGTCTGGTTCGGGCTGGATGCCAACGACATGCAGTTCGCGCAGCCTGTGCACGGGCATGGCATCGAGATAGCCGCATATATCGGCGCGCCCTGTGCCCTCGCAAGCGAGCGTGGCGTGCGCCAGATCGAGCAAGAGGCCGCAGCCGCTGCGTTCGCAGACTGCCGTAATCACTGCGGGATCGACTGATGCGGGCAGTTGGTCTGCGCCCCAGCCGCGCAATGGGCAGGTCAGGTTTTCGACCAAGATGCGTTCCGCGCCGAAGCGGTTGCAGAGCGGCTCCAGCTCGCGGACGATGCGCGAGACGATGGCGTCGGCGTCAACGCGTTCGCCGGGCGCAAATGTGGAGCGCAGCGCGACAAGATGTGTGTTGATGACTTGCGTTTCGCCCGTATCCAGCCAGCGAGCCAGCGCCTCCATGTCCACATCCGTCAGCTGTCCCAGCCCGACAATCAGGCTGCAATGCACATACAGCGCATGGTAGCGGCTGACCTCGGCGACCAGACCGGGCCAGTCTGGACACTTGAACAGATCGATATGTATCACGCCCTCGCGCCAAAGTCGCAGCGCTTGCGGTGAATAATTGATGGCGAGTTGCATTCGTTTTCTCCTGGCGCTCGAGTCGCGTAAAGTGGACTGCGCCTCTGGTATCATACACGGCAACTGGCGGCTATGCGCGGACTGGCTAGCCGATGCGCCGGCGAATATGATATGCTTTAGGGAATTCACTGGCAGCGGCGACGCCACCTATGACGACGATTTTGCTAATACGCCACGCGGTCAACGACTTCGTGAAGACGGGCAAGCTGGCGGGTTGGACGGCCGGCGTGCACCTGAACGATGAAGGCCGCGCGCAAGCCGAGGCGCTGGGAGCGCGTTTGGCAAAAGCCCCGCTCGTCCAATTCTACGCCAGCCCCATCGAGCGCACCATGGAGACCGCCGCCGCCATCGCCGCGCATCATCCGCAGTTGACTGTGCAGGCCAGCGAACAAATCGGCGAGGTGCGTTATGGCGCCTGGCAGGGCAAGGCTATCGCCGAGCTTGCGCAGCGCAAGATGTGGGCGGTCGTGCAGGAATATCCATCGCGGGCGGTCTTC
>DAOUJB010000547.1:0-21920 GCA_034423155.1 Anaerolineae bacterium
CACGAATGTCAGCGCGTCGATGACCAGGGCGGCTTGGGTGCCAAATGCCTGCGCCACCAGCCCGCCGGTGATCGCGCCCACCGCCAGCATGGCCGACCAGGTGATGCTGCTCAGCGTATTGCCGATGACCAACTGATGCCGATACAAAATGCTGGGCATGATGGCATTGCGCGCCGGTTCAAAAACGGAAGAAACCAGAAATTGCATTACCACGAAGACATAAACCAGCGGCAGGTAGTCGGGTGACTGCGTGGTGAAAAGCAAGCCTGTAACCGCCAGCGCGCGCAGCAGATCGCTGGCGATGAGCAGCCGTTTGCGGTCGAAGCGGTCGGCCAGTACGCCAGCCAGCGGACGCATCAGCAGCGGCGGGATCATACGCGCGATCAAAAAGCCGCTCACCGCGATGCCCTGATAGCCCGTGCCTTCGGTATACGACACGATCAGCGCCGATATGACGATGGTGCTGAACCAGTCGCCCAACAGGCTGACCAGTTGCGCTCCCCACAGCCTGGCGAAGTCGCGGTTGCTGTTGATGAGGCGGATGTATTGCATAGGCTATCCTTGTTTGCCGCGCCAGTGTACAGCACGACCAGCCTGGTTGCACGCCGCAAGTGCGGCTCTGCACGCATTGACAGCCCTGGCTGGGTGGCATAGGATACCCCTGCCAGCCAAGGGAGGCGACAATGGAGAGCCTGCTGTATGTGGGCGTGGGCGGGTTTTGCGGCGCAAATGCGCGCTACCTGCTTTCGCTGTGGTTCAACGAATTTCTGACGCCGCGTCTCGGAGCATTTCCTTATGGAACGTTGCTGGTGAATGTGCTGGGCTCGCTGGGGCTGGCGGTCTTCGGCGCATGGCTCAGCGCGCGCACGGGCTTGTCGGCGCAGTTGCAATGGCTCATCGGCGCAGGATTCTTCGGCGCATTCACGACCTTCTCCACTTTCGCCAACGACAGCATCAACCTGGCGAGCAGCGTCAGCATCGGGCCGATGTTACTCAACCTGCTGCTGAATAATGCGGGCTGCTTGTTGGCGGTGGCGCTGGGCTTGTGGATCGGCCAGCGACTATTCGGCTTGGGCGGCTGAGCGCATGGGCGAAGATCTGCTGCGGGTGGCTGTCCTGGCGCTGGTCGAGGGCATAACCGAATTTCTGCCCATCTCCTCGACCGGGCATCTCATCGTGGGCAAGTCGCTGCTCGGCTTCGATGCGCTGGGCACAGTCTTCGAAATCGTCATTCAGATCGGCGCAGTCTGCGCGTTGATCCTCTATTATCGCAAATCGCTGCGCGACCAAGCGACACAATTGCGTGTCAATGCGGGAGTTCGTCGCTTTTGGCAGTTGATTTTGGTCGCTTGCCTGCCGGCGGCGGCGCTGGGCTTGCTCTTGGAAACAAGGATCGAAGCTGCTTTGTTCACCCCGCAAGTGGTCGCGCTGGCCTTGATCGCAGGCGGATTCGCCCTGCTGTTGGTCGAGCATTTTCTGCGCGGCGAATTCCTCGGCGATTCGCGGTCATTGCAGATTGCCGAACTCACGCTGCGGCAGGCGCTCATCGTCGGCGCGGTGCAGGCGCTGGCGTTGATTCCGGGCATGTCGCGCTCGGGCAGTTCGATCGTTGGCGGCTTGCTGGCTGGCATGAATCGGCGCGCGGCGGCAGAATTCTCGTTCTACCTGGCGATCCCGTTGCTAGGCGGCACGACCATATACAAACTGGTCAAATCCTTGCCGTTGTTGGGCGCGGACGAGTTGCTGCTGTTGGCGGTGGGGGCGGCGCTCTCTGGTTTGTTCGCTTGGCTGGCGATAGACTGGCTGCTGGGTTATATCTCGCGGCACAGCTTTGCCATATTCGGCGTGTATCGCATCGTGGCGGGCGGGCTGATTTTGATGGCTGTCGCTGGCGAAGTGATTGTCTGACCCCCCGGCCTGCTCCAAGACCTTACCCGAAGATTGTTATCCAGAGTTTGTGGCAATCCCGTTTGTCCGATTCTGCGCTTGACCATACAATAATGGGCGCAGATGCCCACTCGCCGCAATGCGCCCGGTGGGCAGGTCTTTCGGGGTCATCGCGGCAGAGCGTTTTGGATGAGGAGTTGCCAACCGATGTATCAATCACGCGCGCGGCTTCTGCTGGCAATGCTATTGCTTGGTTTGTCGCTTTTGCTGGCGGCTTGCTTTCGCGATACATCGGAGGCAATGGTCGAACAGCCGGTCGCGCGAGAATTGGCCACCGCCACGCCTGTGGTAGAAGCCGATCCAACGGAGCAGCCCACCGCTACCGATGCGCCAACGACCGCGCCAGAACCTGTCGATGACTTTGCGCTTTCTGCCACAGCTTTGATCGCCCAGCAGACGCAGCCGGCCGAGTCGCTCGCCGAGCCAATCAGCGCAGCCACCCAGGCGAGCATTCCGACTTTGGCACCACTCGTCCGCTCGACCATCCCGCCGGGCGAAGATTGTGTGCACGAGATTCGCGTTGGCGATACGCTATTCCGGCTAAGCTTGGCTTATGGCGTCACCGTTGACGAGATTTCTCGCGCTAGCGATATCATCAATCCTGATGTAATCGCAGTTGGGCAGAAAGTGACCATCCCGAAGTGCGGCACGCTTGGCTTCATCCCGCCGCCGACATCCGTGCCGACAGCCACGCCCGATCTGAATCTGGTTGCGCCGACAGCCCTAGTGGAAGAAGCTGCGCCAGCGATCGCAGCGGTGGACGATTCACGCAGTGCTCTGATCGAGCAGGCACAAGCGGTGCTGCTGAACAACGCCCAGGCCGCCAGCTTCGGCGCACAGGCTGTTGCGCCCCAGGCTTCGGGACGCTCCTACACCGTCCAGCCCAACGATACCTTGCTGCTCATCGCCTTGCGCAACAACACATCGGTTGAAGTGTTGGCCGCGCTGAACAACATCCTGGATATCGACAGCCTTAACGCTGGACAAGTCTTGCAACTGCCATAACCGCGCTGGAGGCGCTTCGCAAAGCAATCTCCGCCAAGCCACCCTTGTATAGAAAGGCAAGCTTGTGCTAGGCTGTTCGTCATTCTGTACGAGCGTGATGCGCGCATGGACGTGCTTTTGTGGAAGGAACGCAAGGATGAGCCAAGAACTAATGCAGGCGCTGGTCGCTGACAATCACAAGCATCCGCAAATCGAATCGGGCGATACCGTCAGAGTCCATGTGCGCATTGTCGAAGGCACTCGAGAGCGCGTTCAGGTCTTCCAAGGCGTGGTCATCCGCGCGCGCAAAGGCGGCAACGAAGCCAATTTCACCGTGCGCCGCATCGCGAGTCACGGCATTGGCGTCGAACGGACATTTTTGCTGCGCAGCCCCCGCATTGAAAAAGTGGAAATCTTGCGCCGCGCCAAGGTTCGCCGCGCCCAGCTGTATTATTTGCGCGATCGCCGCGGCAAATCCGCCCGCTTGAAAGAACGCCGTTAAGCTTTTCCCCTGTTTTCATTGCGCATTCGCGCGGCACCACTTCCGAGATTCGCTCAGACTCTGTGTATGACTTCGCCAAGCCGTAGTCGCGCATTGGCGTGCGCGTCATTATAATGAATCTGGCAATGCGACAATTCGAGAATGCGGGTCCAGACTAGATGCTCGGTCTTATTCAGCCGCTTGGTTTGATCATCGTCAGTTGGCTCGGGCTCTTCCTGCTGTTTAGCGGGTTGGGCAGGGTTGTGTTGGGCGCGCTGCGGATGAACGCTGCGTCTGGTTCGCAATGGCTGGATAGCTTTTGGCTGGGCTGGGCGCTAGTCTTGTTGATCTTGCAACTGTGGCATCTTGCGTTTCCCGTGAATGATATCGTAATGCTCTTGCTGGGGGCCGGCGCGCTTGTTTCCCTGTGGCGTTCGCGCGATGAGCTAAAGGCGCTCGTATCGCGACTGTGGCGGGACAAAGCCTTCTTGTTGCTCTATGGCGGGTTGGTGTTGTGGTTCGCGAGCCGAAGCATCGAGTTGCCGGCCGCCTTCGATACTGGCTATCGCGATATGCAAGCGGTGATGTGGATTGACGCCTATGCCATCGTGCCGGGCTTGGGCAATTTGTTTGCGTCTCTGGCCTACAATCATCCCACCTATCTATACAACGCGCTGCTGGATTTCGGTGCCTTCGCGGGGCGGTCGGTGTACATCGCCAGCGGCCTGCTGCTGCTCGCCTATTTGGCTAAGGCGCTGCTGGCTGGGCTGCAGATGTGGCGCAATCGGTACCACAATGCACTGCGCTGGTCGGGCGTCTTCGCCATGCTGACCATTCCCTACATCATCCAATTCACAGGCGGGCGCGGTGGCATCACGCACTTTTTGACCGATACCGTGGTGGATCTGTTGGGATTTTTGACGCTCATGTATTGGCTCGACTTCTTGCAAGATTGGCAGCCGCGCAGCAATCGCGACTATCTGCTGCTGCGTTTGGCGGCGATTGTCGCTGTGGGTATCGTTGTCAAGCACACTTATATCATCTTTGGGCTGGCGATCGTGGCGCTGACGGCGCTGATCTGGCTGCGACGAGGTGGCCTGGGGATCTCGAGATGGCAAGCAGCGCGTTGGGCAGGTGGATTGTGCTTGTTGGCGGCGGCATTTGTGCTGCCCTGGATGGCGCGCGGTGTGGTTACCAGTGGCTACATTGCGTATCCGTTTTCTGTCGGGCGGGTCGAATTGGATTGGACGATTCCTGCGCATCAGATCGAAGCTCGACAACGCCTGTTGGCCACCAACACGCGACAGCGGGGTCTCGATCCCGCAGAGGTGCTGGGGTCGTGGGATTGGTTCGCGCCCTGGCTGAGTCGGCTTGCCGATAATGTCTTTCATGCCGCGCTGCCTGCTGCGACTTCGACAATTGCGCTGCTGCTGCTGGCCGCGGGCAAGGTGAGTCATCGATCGGCATCGAAGCCGGCCTTGGGGGTGTGGGTGCTGTCGCCGTTGCTGCTCATGCTGGCCTTCTGGTTTGTCAGCTTCCCCAATCCCAAGTATGCGCGCTGGCTGTTTTGGAGCTTCGCGGCCTTGTCGGTGCTGCTGGCAATGTTGGAATGGCGGCAGATCGCCCTGCAGCGACGCTTGCTCGGCGCGTTCGCATTTTGCGCCATTGGTCTGGCGTATACGGCTTATGTCATCGTTCGACTCGGCAACTTTCCGCTACCGGCCGGACCGGCGGATGGCTTTTATGTGCGAGAACAACCGCAGATTCGTTCCTTTGAAACC
This sequence comes from Anaerolineae bacterium, assembly GCA_034423155.1. GTDB lineage: Bacteria > Chloroflexota > Anaerolineae > Aggregatilineales > Phototrophicaceae > UBA6055. Next base: position 5,194 of record DAOUJB010000547.1, read on the forward strand.
GAGAGCGGCTTGCAGCTGAATGTGCCCCGCTTCGGCGGACAATGCTGGGATCTGCCTCTTCCCTGCACCGATACGCCCGACTCCCGGGTCTATGCGCGTGTGCCCGGCGACCTGGGCGCGGGATTTGCCTATGCGGCGGAGGACGATTAGCGCGATGTCCGGATTACTGGGGCTGATCATGCTCTCCGTTTCGCTCATGTTTATCCGCGCCTGCCTGGTGACGCTGGGTTATTACAAAGAGCCAATCCTTTCGGCATTCCAGCGCTATGGCGATGAAGTCGGTTTCAGCCCGCTGTTTGAGGTTTTCTGCTGGGGCATGACTTTGGCATATCTCTTCTTCGTATTGGTTGTGCCTTCGTCTTTCTTGGTCCTCATCGGCATATTTATCTTCGTGTTTTTTACCATGCTCTATTGGAAAGTTCGCGACAACATCATGCATCATCCGCAGATCTTTTTGCGCTTTCCGCGTTGGTATCGCGATATCGTCGACCGCACCACGCGCGAAGAACGCCGCAAGCTATCCTATATGTGGCTGGGCTTGCCGCTGCGCACGCGCCTGCTCTACAATGCGCAGCACGATGAATTCCGCAAGTGGGTGGAGCTGGTGGTGCTGTCGGTCGCGTGAGCGCTTTCTAAACAGAAACGACCCGCGCGAGGCGAGCCGCATAGCAACTGGGAGACCTGGACTCGAACCAGGAATGGCGGATCCAGAGTCCGCTGTTTTGCCAATTAAACTATCTCCCACTAACCACAAGAGCCTACCATGCTTGCCCGCTACTGGCAAGATTCAAGGCGCAACATTTTCCAGCGCAGCCAAGGCCAGCTTGACGCGCCGCAGCGACTCCGCCTTGCCGAAGATGTCCATCGTCTCGAATGTCGGCGGCGATACCTTCTGCCCGCTGACAGCCGCGCGCAGAGAGCCGAATACCGCGCCATTTTTCTGGCCAATTCTGGCGGCGTAGGCGGTCATAGCGGCTTGTTGTGAGGCAGGCGAGAAGTCTTCCAGCGCTTCCAGCAACGGCAGCGCGCCACGCAATATCGCTGTCGTCGATGCCTCGTCCTGTTTGCGTTGAATCAGTATGTCCGCTGACGGAGGCTTAAAGTCGTTCCAGTCCGCAAAGAAGAAGCCAGCCATGCGCACGACATCGTTCAGCGACTTCAAGCGCACTTGCAGCAGCGGGACGACCTGTTGCAAGAGCGCCACATTCACCTCGTAGCCAGCCGCTTCCAGCACGGGTTTAAGCTGCCTCGCCAGCTCATCCGCATCCAAGCGCTGGATCCACTGGCTGTTCAGCCAATCGAGTTTGGCGATCGGGTAGGCGCTGTTGGCGGCGTTGACATCGCGCAGGTCGAAGCGGGCAATCGCCTCCGCCCGTGTGAAAACTTCGCGGTCATCGCCGAAATTCCAGCCGATATTCGTCAGGAAATTGACCACCGCCTCGGGCAAATAACCCGCCGACTGGAATTCGTGCACGAGCACGGGCACGCTTTTGCCTTGTCCATCCGCGAATTGCTGTTTGCGCTTGCTCAGCTTGCCTTTGCCATTGGGGTTGAGCATGACGGGCAGGTGGGCGAACAGCGGCTTTTCCCAGCCAAGCGCATCCCATATTTGCAAGTGCAGCGGAAAAGACGGCAGCCACTCGACCGCGCGCGTAATATGCGAGATGCGCATGGCGTGGTCATCGACAATGTGCGCCAGGTGATAAGTCGGAAAGCCGTCCGACTTCAGCAGCACGGCATCTTGCAATTGGGCATTGTCGAAGGCCACTTCGCCGCGGATGAGGTCGGTTCCGCGCGTCTCACCCGCAAGCGGCATCTTGAAGCGGACGACATGCGCCATGCCTTGCGCTGCCTGCTCGGCGGAGCGGTCGGCGGGAAAATCGCGATAGCGGCGATCGTAACCGCGGCCGGCTTTGCGCATCTCCGCCAGCTCCTCAGGTGTGGCAAAGCAGCGATAGGCATGCCCATGCTCGACCAGCCATTGCGCCCAATGCTGGTACATGTCCAGCCGCTGCGACTGCACATAGGGTCCATAAGCGCCGCCAATGTGCGGTCCTTCGTCGATATCCAAGCCCAGCCACTCGAAGGATTGCAGAATCTGCTCCACCGATCCGCGCACGCTGCGTTTTTGATCGGTGTCTTCGATGCGCAAGATGAATTGTCCACCATGACGCCGCGCGAACAGCCAGCCAAAGAGCGCCGAGCGGATGCCGCCGATGTGCTGCGGACCGGTCGGGCTGGGGGCATAGCGCGTGCGTATAGATTGGTCGCGGGTAGGCAAGCGCAATTCTCCTTAGAAGTTGAGGCGGCGGCGGCGCATGATGACGCTTTGCACCAAGCCGATGCCGACCATCGTGAACAGCAGCGAAGTACCGCCCGAACTGACGAAGGGCAGGGTCAAGCCGGTCACGGGCATCAAGCGCAGGTTCATACCGATGGACACCGTCGTCTGAAAGAAGATCATGGCGGCCACGCCATAACAAATCATGCTGCCCAGGGGATCGCTGGCTTCGCGGGCGCCTTTCAAGATGCGCGCCAGCACCAAGGCGAACATGCCCAAAACCGCCACGCCACCCGCCATGCCAAATTCGTGGGCGATCACGCTGAAGATGAAATCGGTGTGACGCACGCGCAAGAATCTGCCCGTATTTTGCGTGCCTACATAATAGCCTTTGCCAAAAACACCGCCCGAACCGATGCTGATCAGCGCCTGGTTGATGTTGTAGAAGGCATCGGAAGCGGGATCGGGATTCAGGAATGTCTCCACACGCAGGCGCTGATACGGCGGCAGCAGCGGAAACACGATCGGCAGGGCGATTGACAATACCAGCACAAACATGGCGATATGCCGCAGACGAAAACCAGCCGACCAAATGATCACCGCCCAAATAAACAAGAAGACGATGGTCGTGCCCAGATCGGGCTGTATGAAGATCAAGCCGGCCGGGATCGCCACATGTAACATGCTGCGGAAGACGGTCGACAAGCTGTCAAGCTGCAAATAGCGCTCGCTGACATACTGCGAAAGCGTGATGATCAGGATGATCTTGCCGATTTCGGATGGCTGGATGCGGATGCCGACATTCAGCCAGCGCGTCGCGCCGCCAGCGCCTTCCACACCGAATGCCTCCACCAACAAGAGCATGATGATCATGCCGGCATACAGCCAGGGCGTGATGCCGCCCAGCAGCCGATAGTCGATGGATGCCATGACCACCACGATCACACAGCCGATCAAGGCAAAGCTGATCTGGTCGGGCACGCGGCTGATGATGTCGTCGTCGATGGCGTCCTGCGTCGCGCTGTCGATCATCATGATGCCGAAGACGACCAGGATGATGATGGCAGCGAAGAGTATGAAATCGAAACGACGCCAAACGCTCAGGCTGTCCGTCATGCGCAGCGCCCCGCATAAGTTTCGGTTGGCAGGATTAGTATAGCGAATGTAGAGAGCCGCGACAGGGTATGTTGGGCGGCCGCTTGAGCTTCGGCTGGGCTAGGCTTTGTCGGCAGAATCGGCGCTGAGAGCGGGCAACTGCGCATCGGACGGGCTGCGGGCTGGTTGCTGCCCAGAAAACGGGATTTCGGCGACGAGCTTGCTTTGGCGACGGTCGCGCTGTTCGAGGTCGATCTCGACGCGGTCTTGGTCGACAACCAGATACTTTACGATGACCGCGAGGATTTCCCGCTTCATCTCTTGCATGCGCTCGGGAGGCAAGTGAATGCGGTCGTGCTGCAAGACGAAACGCAGCCGATCTTTGGCAGTCGCGCCACTGCCTTGTTTGCGGCGTCCGAACAGAGTTTTGATGATGCCCATGATTCGTATCCTTTGCTGGTACCGTACGCCGCAGCCTCGTCTAGCGCCCGTCAAATAGTTGCAAGATTCGCCGAAAAAGACCAGGATTCCCATTCAGATCCATAAAGGGCACATCTTCGCCCATAATCCGCCGCGCGACATTGCCAAATGCCAGGCCCGCCTTCGAGTTCATATTCAGCGTTACAGGGATGCCGCTGTTGGATGCGGAAAGCACCATTTCGTCTTCTGGAATGATGCCGATGATGGACAAGCCCAATATATCATATACATCGTCTGACGACAGCATCTCGCCCTTGCGCACGAGGTCGGTCTTCAAACGATTGATGATCAGCTTGCCGGGACCTTTTTCGGCAGCTTCGATCAAGCCGACGATGCGATCGGCATCACGAACGGCCGAGACTTCGGGATTGGTAACAATCAATACTTCGTCGGCGGGCTCTAGGGCATTGCGGAAGCCGCGCTCGATACCAGCCGGCGAGTCGATCAAGATATAGTCGAAATCTGCGCGCAATTCGTCCGTCATCCTCACCATGTCTTCTGGGTTGACCGCCATCTTGTCGCGGGTTTGGGCTGCGGGGATGAGGTACAGATCGTCAAACTTTTTGTGCTTGATCATGGCTTGGCGGAGTTTGCTGCGGCCCTCCACCACATCGACCAGGTCATAGACGATACGGTTTTCGAGCCCCATAATGATATCAAGGTTGCGCAAGCCAATATCGGCATCGACAACCACGACGCGTTTGCCCAAGCTGGCCAGAGAGATGCCCAGATTGGCTGTGGCGGTCGTTTTGCCCACGCCGCCCTTCCCAGATGACACTGTGATGACGCGAGCGTCGCTCTGGCTTTTCTCCTCGCTCTCCATGGGGTCTTCCTTCCCGAACCTAGTCTCTGGCTTCTACCACAATTTGGTTGTCGCGAATGCTAGCTACTTCTGGCAAGATTCTCCTGCGCTTGCCCGGTGGCGAAGTTACGATGTAACTGGCGATGCGCAGCTGATTCGGATTCATATCCAACGCGCAGACAACCGCCGTTTCGTCGCCCAGCGCACCCGCATGCACCGTCCCGCGCAGCTTGCCCCAAACGACGACATCGCCAGCGGCGATCACTTTTGCGCCGGGATTGACATCTCCAAAAACAACTACATGGCCTTCGCTGTGGATCGTCCGCCCCGAGCGCAGGGTGCGACGAAAGATCACGCCGCGCGTACCGGTTTCTTCTGGATTGACCGGCTTGGTCTCCGCTTGCCTGCGCGCTGGCTTCGCTGGCAGTCCGTTCTCGCTGGTTTTGAGGTCGAGCGACCTCGCCGATTGCCGGGTGGTGTCGCTATCGCTGCGCACAAGCGACAGGCTCAAGCCGCGTCGCTCCAGCAGCGCCTTCAAGGAACTGAGCTCATACTTCGGCACTGGGCGCGCGCCCAACTCAACGATGATTGTCGCGCCAGAATAAAAAGCCCGTTTGCCATCTATGCGCTTCGCCAGCTCGTCTGTCACCGACTGCCATTTCTCGGTCGTGCTGAGCGATATCAACAAGCCGTCGTTGATGCCCTTGATCGCGATAAGTTCCTCTGGCATGGGCGTTTGCACCTGCCCTCAGCAGCCGTCACCGATAACGCCATTACTATACTTGGAATTGGAATCTATGCTTGCCTGTGCGGCACAGATAATCAAGATTGCAAGATTTCCAGCAGCAGCAGCGCCGGCAGCCCGAGATACAGCGCAGAAACCAGGTGTATCCACAGGCCGAACTCGTTGTTCAGGGTCTTGTTCACCCATTGTCCGATGGCATTCACAGCATAAGTCATCCACGCGACCTGGATGATGATGAGTGGCAGCAGCAGGACTTCGCGGTGGCTGCCAATGTAGGTCAGACCAAACAGCGTATAACTGGCATAGGCGATGAGCGTGACTGTGCCCAGCGGTGGATACCAGCGCGACAACCGAGCCACGCCCACAATCGCCAGCGCAATGCCCGCCCAGCCGAACTGCGCCAGTGGATATTCGCCCAGTGCCAGCCAACTTTGCGCGTCTCGCCAGCCCAGCGGCAGCAGCAAGGGCACATCCGCCAGCAAATAGGTCTGGGCGATCTGGTAGACGCCAAGCACAGCGATAGCTGCTATCGCCAGCCAATACGCGCTGGGCAGACGCGCATACGATAGCAGCAGGGCGAGCAGAATCGCCGGCGAAAACAGGCTCAATAGCGGGTCGTTCAAAGTGCCGATGGCAAAGAGCAAGGGAATGCCGGCCAAATGCCAGCGCTTTGGTTCTTGCAGCGGCTTGATGCCCGGCCTTGGATTCGTCAGCAGCAGCATATCAATGAGCAAATAGAGCAGCCAAGCCGCCACCAGCACCGTCAGTCGCAGGCTCTGCGCCGTGCCGATCTGGCTCCAAAAGATGGCGGCGAACAAAGCGATGCCCATGCCAATCGCAAGCTCGGTGCGCTTCCACAACCAGGATGCGGCCAATACGGCAATGGTCGCTAACAGAGCTGCCACGACGATGGTGGCCGGTTGCGTTACCGCGCCACTGGCCTGCGACCAAAAGACCGGCGACAAGGTCAGTGTCAATCCGCCCGCCACCGACGCCACCAAGCCCATGGGTCGCATGCTGGCTGTAACACCCAATACCGCCAGCGCCAAGCCAGTTGCGCGCGCGATCGGCGCATGGCCGACTGTCATCAGCAGCAGCCAGGCGCAGGCCGCGGTGAGGCAAGCCGGTCCCCACTGGCGCAAATGCTGAAGCTGTCGCGCAGTCAACTGCGTCATATCAAACGCCGCTCGTAGTGAGAGAAGCCGGCACTTGGCGGCCATTGCGAGTGGCTTGCAGGCGGAAATACTCTTCCATCGTTTTGCGCACAATCGGCAGAGCCACCTGCGAACCCTCGCCGCCATTGTAGACGAAAGCGATCAGGATGATCTCGGGGTCATCGTAGGGCGCATAGCCGGAATACCAGGCGTGAGCGGGCCACTGTCCGGGCACACACAGATTCAGCGGTCGCGCGATATCGTCGCAGTATTCGGCCGTGCCCGTCTTGCCAGCCACTTCGACAAAGGGCAGGGCAGCTGGCGCGGCTGTGCCTCCCTCGCCGATCACCGCCTCGCGCATGCCTTCCTGCACCATATCCAGGGTCGGCTTCGACACAAACGGCGGGATGTACGGTTCGCTGGGACCGCGAAAGCGCACGCGCTGGCACACCGAGCCATTGAAGCTGTAATTGAGAGGGATGTGGATGCGGTAGCTGTGCAAGTCTTCGATGCCGGGATCGGGATTCAGGTCGACCGTGTTGCGGTATCCAGCCGGATCACAGCGGAAGGGATCATACCAGTCGGAGTCGGGTTCGCAGGTACAAGCCAGGCTGGATTCGCGCTTCATCAGCATATCTTCCAGCAGCAGCAGCGTCAGCTCTTCGCCGTCTGCCAGCAAGTCGCGGTTGATTGTGCGCAAGACTTGCGGCTGGAAAGCCTCGATGATTTGGCGCTCTTCGTCCAGGAAGTCGCGGATTATGGTTGGCTGGTACAAGACACCGCCATTAATGGTCGCTGCCACCGCCGAGACCAGTTGCAATGGCGTGACAGTCACATAACCCTGCCCGAACGCGGCGTTGTAGGTATCGCCGGTCGACCAGCTTTCGCCTTCGTTGCGGCGCTTCCAATCGGGGTCGGGCATGCGGTTGGGATTCTCAAAAGGCAATTCTATGCCCAGCTCGCTGCCGATGCCGAAGGCCGTTCCATAGCGAAACAAATCGTCTATGCCCAGCCCGCCGGGGCGAATTGTCTGGGCGGACAAGTTGGGATTGCCGCCGCCAATTTGATAAAAATAGACATCGCAGCTCCAGGCGATGCCGCGGATCATATCGACGCGCCCGTGCCCACTGCGCAGCCAGCAGACAAATCGCTGCGATTGTGCGCGATCGTTGGGCGCAAAGCGGTTTTCTACCAGGATCTGCCCCTCGTCCAGCAGCAGCGTATTCGGGTCGATGACCTGCTCTTCCAGCACAGCGGCAGCGGTGATCACTTTCCAAACCGAGCCGGGCGGATATTTGCTCTTGATGGTGTTGTTCACCAAGGGGCGCAGCGGATCGGCCACCACATCCAGGTAATATTCGCCATCGATGGCGCGAGCAAAGCGCGAATTGTCGTAGCTGGGGTGGCTGACCAGCGCCAGGACTTCGCCATTGCGCGGGTCCATGGCGATGACAACGCCCTGCTGCGAAATGGTGCGCCCGGCCTGGTTGTTGAGCTCTTGAATCTGATCGACCAGTGCCTGCTGGGCAAAAGCCTGCAGCTCGCTGTCGATTGTCAGGCGCACATTCTGCCCGGGCAGCGGATCGACTTGATTGATCACTTTGACCACTTCGCCAGCGACATCTACTTCGCGCAAGACCGAACCACGCACGCCGGCCAAGCGGTTTTCCAGATAGCGTTCGATCCCTTCGTAACCGATGCGGTCAAAAGCCGGGTTATATCCCTGCGCCTCCAGCTCCTGGGCTTCTTCGGCCGGGATGGGTCCCATATAACCGACAATATGTGTGGTGAGCGCGCCGGTCGGGTATTCACGCACGGCGACCGGTTCGATATCGACGCCGGGCATAAAAATGCGCTCTTCAAGGATTTGCAGGGCTGTCAGCTGCGGCACATCCTGGGCGACAATCACCGGGCTGAATGGCGCGATGCCTGCGCCTTCGTCTACCAAGTCTTCCAGGCTGCGCACGAAGCCGCCGGCTTGTTCAGCGATATCGCGTGTGGGTGGCACGCCGACCAGCGCCGAGAGACGATTGTAGACAGCCAGCTCGGCTTCAAAGTCGGCGGGCAGTTGCGCCGGGATGATCGTCACATTGTAGGCGGGCACATTAAAAGCCAGGCGCTCATCGTTGCGGTCAAAGATCGCGCCTCGCCTCGCAGCAATCGGCAGCCGGCTCAAACGATTTGCGTCTGCGTTGGCATTGAATTCGTCAAAACGGACGACTTGCAGTTCGTACATGCGGATGCCGAAGATGAGAAACACGGCGAAGATGACCGCTTGAAAGAATGTCAGTCGCCAAGTCTGGAATGGCACCAGGCGATTGCTCTTCACATTTGCCTCCCAGCATTGGACGCTTTCTACAATCCCTGTGGCTCGGACCGCAATCCGCCTTGCAAGCGGCGTTGAAAAAAGCGCACAACAACGAACAGCGGCAGCACAGCGGCGAGGTTGTAGACCAGTGTCGGCAACAGCACCAAGCGACCGACCGCCCACAGATCGTAAGTATAGCCCAGCAAAACCAGCGCCGCATAGGTATAGGCAGCCATGAAGAGCGTGGCGACAGCTGCCATCGCCAGCAGCAGGACGATGCGCGCACGCTGCAGCTGTTGGGACAAATTGTTGATTCCATAGACCAGGATCAATAGCGCGGCTGACGATGTGCCCAGCGGCAAGATTGAAAGCAGGTCCAGCGCGATGCCACCAACAAATGCCCAGACAAAACCCTCCGTTAGGCTGGCTCGCAGCGACCAACATAGCACCAGCAGCATCACCAGGTTTAGCTGTCCGCGCGTATCTGCCAGCATAGGCAGGGCGGGACTGCCCAGTTCTTTCACCAAATGCAGCGCCTGTGGCAGCAAACTGGTGGATAGCGCCGCGGCCACGCCCAGCACAATGATAGACAGGTAGCGACCCATATCAGCCGCCGTCGCTTTCGGCAAATGCCGACAAATCGATTGGCTCGAAGCTCGTCACCACCAGCACGACCTCTAGCGAGGCGAAGTCGATCAGGCTGCGCACTTCCGCTTCCTGGAAAAGCTCAAACTCAAATTGGCGGACGCTGGTAACTTGCCCGACCACGATATCGGCGGGAAAATTGCCGCCCAAGCCAGAGGTGATGACCAGGTCGCCCTGGCGGATTTCTTCGTCAAGATCGACCATGGTCAGACGCAGCGCGCCCGAAGCCTGCCCGATGATGCTGCCATGCGCGCGTGTGGTCTGCAGGCGCGAGCTGACCGAGCTGTTCTCATCGGCGATCAACTGCACTTGCGCGGCATTTGCACCGACTTCAACGATGCGACCCACCAACCCCAACTCGGTGGTGACGGGCATGCCTATGGCGAGGCCGTCGCGCGTGCCCCGATTGATGATGAGATTGCGCGCAATGCCTGTCTGTTCGACCGCAATGACATCGGCGGTGATGAAGTCCTGTTCTTCCAATGCCGATATGTAACCCAACAGGCTTACGAGCCGTTCGTAGTCGCTGGCGGCCTCGCGCAAGCGTATCAGTTCGACTTGGCGTCGCGCCAGCTGTTCTTCCAGCTCGGCGATGCGGTCTTGCGCGTTTCCCCAATCTTCCAACGATTCAAAGCCGTTGGTGACCGTCAGCGCTGCGCGATTCAGCAGGCCAGCCAAGCCAGTAAGTGGCACCGCGGCGACATCTTCCACAGGTGTCAGCGCACCGGCGATGCTCAGCGTCATCAGCAGGCCGCACAAAGTCAGCATCAGCAGCAGGCTCAGCAATCGTCCAGGGCGCGCCAGAGATCGCACGCGGGAATCCTCGCTACTATTCGGGACGGATGGTGTTCGCACCCTGCAGTCTAACACAGCCTGCAAGGCCGCCTGGCTGGCAATCGAGTTTGTCAGTGTTTGGTGCTGCCGCGTTCCGGACCGGTCAACAGCCGCCGCAAGTTGTTGTAATCTTCCAAAACACGACCGGCGCCTCGCGCCACGCAAGTCATGGCATCTTCGGCCAGCCAGCAGCGGATATTGACTTCTTCTCGCAGGCGCTCGCCCAAACCACGCAGTTGTCCGCCGCCACCAGCCAGCGTGATGCCGCTTTCCATCAAGTCGGCGACCAACTCCGGCGGCGTGTCGTCCAGCGCATCCTTGACCGTATCGATGATGATATTGACCGAACCGCCGATGGCTTCGCGAATCTCAATGGAACTGACTTCGACCGAATCGGGCAAGCCAGTGGTCAGGTTGCGACCTTTGACGATATAGGTGCGTTCTTGGGGCAAGGGATAAGCCGAGCCGATATCGATTTTGGTTTTCTCGGCGGTTGGCTCGCCGATGAGCAGATTGTGTTTGTTGCGCAGGTGCTGGACGATGTCCTCGTCCATTTCGTCGCCAGCCACGCGGATGGAGCGGCTGATGACGATGCCGCCCAGCGAAAAGAGCGCGATTTCTGTGGTGCCGCCGCCGATATCGACCACCATGCTGCCGCGCGTTTCCAGCACGGGCAGGTTGGCACCGATGGCCGCGGCGACAGGCTCTTCGATCAGGTGGGCTTCGCGCGCGCCGGCATCCAATGTCGCTTCGATGACAGCCCGCTTTTCCACCTCGGTTACACCACTGGGAATGCCGACCACGACACGGGGACGGGGCACGGGCACCCAACTTTGTTCGTGCGCTTTTTTGATGAGATAATCGAGCATACGGGCGGTGATTTCGTATTCGCTGATGACGCCATCGCGCACGGGCCGAACGATCACGATATCGCGCGGATTCTTGCTCCACATCTCTTTTGCGCGCGCCCCGACTTCAATGGGAGCGCGTGTCCGCCTGTCGATAGCCACGAACGAAGGCTCGCTGATGACGATGCCCTTGCCGCGCACATAAACCAGCGTATAGGCTGTGCCCAAGTCTATGCCAATATCGAGCGAAAACAGCCCGAAAAGGAAATCCAGGGGACTAAGCACGGATGTCTCCCAATCAGCGCGCGAATGACGCGAATTATAGCACAGCTTAAGTATGCCCAAGTTTCGCCGCTTGTCCACAAGGGCACGGGCAATTGTGCTATGCTAGGCATAGCAAATCCAGTTGGCTGGCGGTCAAGCGCCCCACCATAAAGGATAACGCGATTCCAGATGGACAAGCCCATCATTTGCAAGCTGCACAGTGTATTGCTGAGCGCGCTGCGACAGCCAAGAGCGCTGGCGGGCAAATCTGCGCTGCTTGTGGCTGTATCGGGCGGCGCAGACTCGGTAGCGCTGTTGCATGCTTTGCGCTGTGTGCAAGCACAGTTGGGCATTAGCCTGCATGTCGCATCGTTGGATCACGGCATTCGGGGCGAGGCTGGCCAGCGAGATTTGGCATTTGTCGCTGCGCTGGCGGCGGAATGGCGGCTGTCATGCTCGCTGGATGCGGTCGATGTGCCGCAGCTTGCGCGGGAATGGCAAGTTGGCATCGAGGCGGCGGCGCGGCGAGCTCGCTACGATTTCCTGGCCCAGGTGGCGAGGCGACTGAATATCGCTGGTGTGGCTGTTGCGCATCACGCAGACGACCAGGCAGAAACGCAGCTCATGCACATCGCGCGCGGCAGTGGATTGCGCGGCCTGCGGGGAATGCGCCGGGTAACAACTTTGCCCGGTCATGCCGATATTCGCCTGCTGCGTCCGCTGTTGGGGTTTTCGCGCGCCGAAATTGAGGCTTACTGCGCCCAATTCAAGCTGGCCTTCTGTACGGACGAAAGCAACAGCGATGCGCGCTATCGCCGCAACTTCATCCGCAGCGAGATCATCCCGCGCTTGCAAGAGTTGAACCCGGCGGTCGTGGGCGCGCTGCAACGGCTGGGCGAGTCGGCTGCGGTCGATGACGATTTCGTCTGGCAGCAATACGATCAGACTGTGCAGTCCAAGATACACAAATCGACCGCCCGCTGGCGCATCGGCAAGTCCGATTATTTCTCGTTTCATGCGGCGCTGCGCAGACGCTTTTTGCTGGATGCGGTGGAAAAGCAGGCGGCTGGCGCGGCTGGCTTGACGCACGACCGCGTGGTTGAACTCGATGGCTGGACGCGGGATGCTGGCGTCGGCGCTTGTCGCGATATCGGAGGCGGCCTGCGGCTGCGCTGCGATTATGACACGCTGGTCGTGGAGACGAGCGCTGCCAGACCAGAGCCGGGTCGGTATCGCCTGATTCCGCAAGCCACCGATATCAAACTAGATGTGGGACAGACCCTGTCGCTGAGCGGCATCAATCTGCGCGTCGCGCCCGCAATGAAGCTGGAAGAGCATCTCAGCTTGCAATTGCCGGCACGGGCCGAGCTGCGTCTGCGGACTCGGCGCAGAGGCGAATATTTCAAACCCAAGGGGATGCACGGTCGGTCGCGCAAGCTCAAAGATTGGATGATCGACCGCAAGATCCCTCGCATGCTGCGCGACCAGATTCCTTTGCTGTGCGCCGATGATGCGATCGTCGCCATCTGCCTGGCCGATACTTGGCAGCTTGCCGAGCTAAACCCGCCTGTTGTCGTCCCACATGTTTGCGTCCTGCTGGACTGACCAGCAGTGGCCGCCTAGCGGATTAGGGCGTTGAAAAATTCCGCCTATAATAGAAGTAACTGGTATAGTGGCGGTGCTTTGCGAGATGGCAGACAGACAGCTTATGCGATTGCTGTTGGTTGTCGCCGATGGCGTCAGCCGTTACACGCTGTGCATGACTTTGCAGCGCGAGGGCTATGTCGTGGACGAGGCAGCTGATGGCGAGGCGGCGCTCGAGCGTTACCACCGGCGCGATTTTGACTTGGTGCTGGCGGATATCGATTTACCCGGCATGGATGGCTTTGCTCTGCTGCGCGGCATCAAACAGCATTCGCCCGATGCGGTAGTGATCTTGATGTCCACGGACGCGGATGTGCACGGCGCTGTGCAAGCATTGCGCGCTGGGGCGGGCGACTTCTTGCCGATGCCCTGCTCAAACGATGAGTTACGCGCCAGTGTCGAGCTGGGTATGACAAACGCCCGCAACAAGATGCGCCGGCGACGGCTGCTTACGGCTATCGAACAAAATGTCGCCCAACTGGCGACCGTGTTTGCGAGCGCAGCACGCGACGAAAGCCAGCCTGCTATCAGCTTGCGAGAGCTTCGTCAACTACCGCCGATGCGCCGGCATGTCATCAATTTGGGACCTTTCGAGTTGGCGCCGGGCCGATACGAGATCGCCGCTGGTGGTAACAGCACCAGCTTGACGCCCACCGAGTTTGATCTGCTTCTGTATTTGGCCGCCCATCGCGAGCGCGTCGTGCCTTGCAGCGAACTGGTGCGCGAGGTGCGAGGCTATCATGTCGAAGAGCCAGAAGCCCGCGAAGTCATCCGCCCGCACATCAGCAATCTGCGCCGCAAGCTGAAGAGCCTGGACGACGCCAATATGATCGCCAATGTACGCGGCTCGGGTTATCGCCTGATCGAGGCTGGTCAAGCCGACTGAAGCTCATCTGCATTTTGCCGCATTGTCTGCTAAGCTGGTGCGCGCCTTTTCGCTTCTATGCCATCGGCGAGGTGTGTATGCGCCAACTGCTCATGCTTGTGTTCGCGCTTTTTTGCTTTGGCGCAGTGCCCAGCGCGCAAACAAGTTCAGAAGCCAGCTGCGATAAACCGGGCACATTGCGCAGCGAATCCTACACCAGTGGCATCACCGGGCGCGACCACCCATACACCGTCTTCTTGCCACCCTGCTATAACGCGGGCGTGGATGCCTATCCCGTCTTGCTGTTGCTGCATGGTTCCAACGCCACCGACAGCCAGTGGGCGCGGCTCGGATTCTTGGATGCGCTGGAAGCCCGCATCCACGCTGGCAGCGCCCCGCCCATGCTCGTGCTGATGCCCTATGGTGGCGCAGAAGCCAACCAAAATCGCTTCGACACGACCAGCTATGACCGCATATTGCTGGACTTCCTGGCGCAGATGTCGGTTCGCTATCGCAGCAGCGGCTCACAAGCCATCGGCGGCATATCACGCGGCGGCTTTTGGGCATATCAGATCGGATTGCGCCATGCCGATGACTTCGTGGCGATTGGCGGACACAGCCCCTACTTCGACCGCGGTCATGTCGCGCCAGCGCACAACCCGCTGCATATCGCCGAAGCGCTCGACCGCGACACCTACCCGCATCTGTGGCTGGATCGCGGCACGGCCGATCATGCCGTGGCAGGCATCGAACAGATGCGCACGATTTTTCAGCGAGCCAATGTGCCCCACGAGTATGTCGTGCATCCGGGCGGCGATCACAGCGAAGACAGTTGGTCGCAGCACATCAGCGACTACCTGGACTTTTATGCGCGCGCATTCAGCGAGCCGCGACCGCAAGCCGAGCCAGCCGTGGCGAGCTCAGGCATCGAGCTTTGGCTGCCCGCAGTCGATTTTGGCGAGGTCATGCTATCGCTGGATCGGGCGGAGTTGGCGGCCATCCTGGCGGGCGAACTGGACGAGCGACTGGTCGTCAGCGAGTCTGCGCGGGCAAGATTGGGAGCACATGGATTCAAGCTGCACGCGGCTACCGAAATCGTGAATGACTTGCGAATCTTCAACGCGCTGTGGCTTTCGACCGGCAAGTTCACGCTGCTGCCCTTTGACCAGCTGCACATGCGGCTGCGGCCTTTGTGGCTGGACGACGCGCCTGTCGTCGATCAGTTGGACGAGTATCCGCTGGCCTTTATGAGCAACGCGCCCAATTATAACGCGGACAAATTGACGCGCATCACGCTTTCTGGCACGACCGCGCTGGCACGCCACACTTCTACAGCGCTGGACTCGATGGGCTTGCAGCAGGCGGCGAGCGGCATCCAGGACTATGTGCGGCTGGCGGATTATTTTCATATCACCAACGAAGCTTCGATCGCGCCTGGCTGCCCGCAACTGAACGATGCCGTGCTGGCCGGGCAGAGCAGCATGTGCATGAAAGGCGAACATGCCGATTTGTTCAGGCTGCTGGATGTCGATGTGGTTGATTTGACGGGCAATCATATCGCCGACTTCGGATATGAATCATTCATTGACACGTTGGATCACTTCGCAGCGCAGGGCATTCAACTGGTGGGCGGCGGTCGCGATCAAGCAGGGTCGCGCTCGCCACTGATCTTGCAGCAAAAGGGGTCGAGCATCGCCTGGCTGGCTTGCAATGCCATCGGTCCGGCTTATGCGCTGGCGAATGATGACCCCGAATCTGATCTTGGGCGCAGGCCCGGCGCGGCATTTTGTAACAAAGCCTGGCTGCAAGAAGCGCTGCCTGTGCTGGCTGCTCAACACGATGTCGTGCTGTTGACCCTGCAATTTCGAGAATTCAGCGGCTTCGAGCCCAACCAGCGGCATATCCAGGATTATCAAGCCTACGCCGAGTGGGGCGCGGATGTGGTCATCGGCACTGCCCAGCATCAGCCCATGTCAATCGACCTGTACCAGACGCGGCGCGGCGAGATCGCTTATATCCATTACGGCTTGGGCAATCTCTTCTTCGACCAGGAAATCTGGGGGCAGAGGCGCTTTTTCATGGACACGCTTTATGTCTATGACGGGCGGCTGCTGGCGGTGGAGCTTTTCCCGGGTATCATCGACGGGTGGGCGCGTCCGCGTTTGCTGGAAGGCGAAGATCGCTTTAACTTCCTGCATTTTATGCTTGTGCAGAAGAGTTCGTTTTAACTTGCGGCGAACCCGCGAGATTTCTTACGCGATTCCGATGCAGACAATGTAAATTTATTGTTGCGCCCGGCTATGCGAGCTAGGCGCGTTATGACCGCCTGCGCTATAATGCAACCCGCCGATTGCCCGAGGCTGCCAAGGAACGATGTCGACTCTCAACCCCGACCTGATCACCAAAGACATGGACGCGGTGCTGAATGACGCCGTGCCCTTGCTGGCGGAATATCGCAAGTCGTCCATCATGCCCGAGATGGTCTTGCTCGCCTTGCTGCGGCGCAAAGATACGGCCGCTTGGCGCATGTTGAAAGACTTCGAAAGCGAGCGCGGCGTCGACCTGGAGCGCCTGGAGCGGCAAGTGCGCGTGGCCATCCAGTCGCGGCGCGACCCCGACGGCAGCCTCGACTTCATCGCCATCGGCAACCGCAAAGTCTCGCTCAGCCGTCAGTCGATCATCTTGCTGGACGATGGGCTGACGATCGCCAATTCCATGAACCAGCAGAAAATCGACACCGACCACGCGCTGGCTGTCCTGGC
>DAOUJB010000548.1:0-9104 GCA_034423155.1 Anaerolineae bacterium
GACGGTGTCGATCTCGATATCGTATTCATCGGCGATGGCGTCCATGCCGCGTTGCGCGCTATCAAAGAAGGACTTGTCGCCCAGCGTGCCATTGACCACCGAAACCACGCGCAGGGCATCCTGGGCGGTCGCGGCGAAGGCAGTCAGAAAGACGAGCATGACTACCAGCAGAAAATGTAGCTTTTTCATGTTGTTCCTCCATTCGGGGTAAGCGGTGTCAGCGTGGCTGCTGATGCGCGTATTATAGACACAAATTGCCCGAATTGGCAAAATCTCTCTCTGTCTATTGTGCCTTTGTGGTTTAGTCTCGCATGCTTACCTGGTATTGCTTCTGTGGGTACAATACAGTCCAACCCTAGCGAAGGAGTTGCCGCATGACGAAATTGCTCATTGATACCGATGCCGGCGTCGACGATGCCCAAGCCATCATGCTGGCGTTTTGCGAACCGGGCGTGGATGTGGTCGGCATCACCACGCTGACCGGCAATGTGCATATCCGCCAGGTCAACCCCAATGTGCTGACCATTCTGGAAGTCATGAACCGCGCTGTGCCCGTGTACGCCGGCTGCGACCGTCCGCTCGTCCAGCCCTGGGAAGACGCCGCCGAATTCCATGGCAGCGACGGACTGGGCGGCTACCACGACCGTCCCGCCCTGACTCGCTCGCTGGAAGACGAACATGCTGTGCCCGCGCTGCTGCGGCTTTCGCGCGAATATGCGGGTGAATTGACGCTGATCGCGCTGGGACCCTTGACCAATATCGCGGCTGCCGTACGCCTCGACCCCGACTTTCCCGCGCGCATAAAGCACTTCGCTTTCATGGGCGGCACGATCGCCGCGCAAGGCAACACGCCGGGCCTCACCGCCGAATACAATATCTACACCGACCCGGAAGCCGCTTTCATCACGCTGGACGCTTTCCCTCACAGCACCATGCTCAGTTGGGAGACGACGCTTTGGCATGGATTCGCCTGGGACAAGTTCAACCAGCTTTGTGACATCGACACAGTCAACGGGCGCTTCTTCCGCGCTATCTCCCAGGCGACCGCCGAACGCTTGCAGACCACTTATGCGCGCCCGGCTTATCTGCTGCCCGATCCGCTGGCGATGGCGGTGACCCTGCGCCCGCAGCTCATCCAGCAGAGCAGCGATCATTTTGTGACGGTCGAACTGAACGGCGCGCACACCCGCGGGCAGACCGTCATCGACTACACAGGCATCAGCCGCCAAACGCCCAATGTGACCATCGTGCAGGCGCTGGATACCGACGGCGTGCATGCCATGTTCGTCGATGCGCTGGCACAGGCATGAATCACGACTCCCTCCACGCCTACCTGTCCCGACTGCTTGCTGCCCCCGCGCCCAACAACAGTTGCTTGCTGCCCGGCGCTGTCGGCGGCGTGATCCGCGAGATCGCAGCCGAGCTTGGCTTGGACTGCGCGCCCATCGGCAGAACGGGCAACCTGGGCATCACGATCGGTGATGCTGCGGCACCGCTGGATCTGCTCGTCACCGCGCATATGGACCGGCCTTGCTTCCGCGTGCTGGATCTGGACTCGGGCAGTTTGCTCCCGCTCTGCGCCATCCGCGTGCCCGGCGACGACTACATCTGTGGCGGCATGGCGCTGCGCTTCGAGGACGGTCACGTAGCTGTGGCGGCGCAAGGCTCGCTGCGTTTCCAGTCAAAAAGCGGCGAACTGCGCATCACATTTCAGGCCGAGCAAGGCGAATTGGGCTGGGGCGATACCGTGATGATGCAAGCAACGCCACAGCTGCGCGATGGTCTCGTCATCGGCACGGGGCTGGATAATGCGCTGGGCGTGCTGATCGGGCTGTTATCGGCGCAGGCATTGCACGAGCAGAGCTTGTCGGGGCGGGTCCTCTTCGCTTTCACCGACCAGGAAGAAGCGCCACCCAGCGGTTTGTTCGGGCAAGGCGCGGCGCGGCTGGCTGGCGAACTGGAGCCGCCGCGGTTGGGCTTCATCAACATAGACGCGCACAACCCCCGCGAACACGACGGACATCTGCCCGGCGCGGGCGCATCGCATGCTTTTGTTTCGGGCGCTGGACGCGGATCGGTCGTGCCCATGGACAAGCAGGCGCTGGCGGAAGCGCTGGCGGCCGAGATGAACGCGCGGCGAGCGAAGACTGTGCGGCTGAACTACGGCTATGTGTCGCGCAGCGATGACATGCTGCTGAATCTGTGGACGCGCTGCCTGGGGCTGGTGGGCCTGCCGCTGTTGAATGCGCATACGACCGAAGAGACCGCGGCGCTGGGCGATGTGGCGGCGGCGGTGGATTGGCTGGGGGCATATGTTATGCGGCTGCTGCAGTCTGCAGAATGAAAAAAGCAGGGGCCAATTAATCCGCTGTGTCTAAACGGCGCGAAACACTGCTGGAGCGCCTAGGCTTCCTCATTTGATTTGGCGATGTACAATAGGTAAAATGCTAATATCTTTGAGGGACGCAATGGATCGTACCGAGCAGATTATCCTGGGCGATTGTCGCGATGTACTGTCAGAATTGACGGAGCAGTCTATTTCGGCCTGCATAACAGATCCGCCTTATAATTACGAGTTTGTTGGCCACAAATGGGATGCCGATGAAATTAACCGGCGGACAGGACGTGCGCGGGCAAACGGCAGCAAGATTCTCGTCAAGAATATCCCGTATGGAAGCGGTTTAGCGGGCGGAGTGAGAAACGAAAGATGGTACGAAAGAAATCAAGAAAACATATTGGACTATCAGAGTTGGTGTTTGGAGTGGGGTAAACAAGTTTTTCGTGTTTTGAAGCCAGGCGGTATCATTGCTGTTTTCAACAGTACAAGAACGGTAGCTCATGTTCAAGTTGCCTTAGAGGCTGCTGGATTTTATGCGCGCGACTGCGTTGTGTATCGTCGTCCAAGCGGAATACCAAAGGGGCTAAACTTAAGCGCGAAACTGAAACAGAAGAAACACGCTGAATATGAAATTTGGAAGGGGTGGCACAGTTGCCTCAGAAATGAGTGGGAAGCAATTGCCATCTTGCAAAAACCTCTAGAACAGAATTACCTTAACACTTTCATCAAGCATGAGGTTGGCTTGTTTTTCACAGAAAATGCAGACGGGTCATTTCAATCAAACATCATCGAGAATATCAAGAAGGACAAAGAAGACGAATTCAATGTTCACTGCACAGTAAAGCCTCTGGCATTAATGGAGAAGCTCGTTGAAATGTTTGTGCCACCGTCATGCAAACATATCGTGCTTGATCCATTTGCTGGCTCAGGTACAACACTGCTGGCTGCCAAGAATCTTGGCAGAAGCTATATAGGCATTGAAATTGTGCCAGAATATATACCCATCATTGAGAGGCGTCTGCTATCGAACAAGGATTTGACAAATTTATCTCAGAACGATTCCATAATAACTGGAGAGGCTATCGATCTACCTGAAAGTCGCCCCCTATTTGGCTAAGAAACGAATGTAGATCAAAGCCAGTATGAAACCTTATGAAGTCAAAACTCGCTCCGCCAGTGAGAATGTTCTATGTTCCCGCGCGACAAGCTTTAATCGCCGCAGGCAGATTATCTTCTCGCAATATCAGGAATATCGGTTCATAACCTTGATCTCGCAGCAAGGGTCCGTAAGACCGAAACTTCTTGAGCGTACCCGAATCACCCGAACCTATACGGTATTTCGTATCAACTGCGAATGGGCCAAACGTGAAATCACACGGTTCATCATTACCAACCCTTAGCGCAAGACCGAAGTCTTCGCGCAGTTCCTCAAATACGCACGATACGATCAACTCCCAACACTTACCCAATTCTCGCCCCCAATATTGACGATTCTCGCGCTTTATTTCTGGAGTTAAGCCAAACGCGTCCATCAAGACATCATGATCTTCATTTTCGTCCTTATATGACTTTTGGACAAAGGACTTCTGATATCGGGTCAATATGTTGCTGAGCTTTGCAGCTAGAGGCGTGTCAGCCACCCTGTTGATTCTCTCTATCTTGTATTGGTCGAGGATATGCCACCACAATTATACTTATCCCTACAGTGACGTCTACTAGGACGTATAAGAGCAATGGCATCAATGAAAGGACACCCACCCCATGCCCCGCTCCCCCATGCACCAGCAAATCTATACCCTGCCCGCGCTCGTCCGCGAGACCGCCCAGCCTTTTGACGCCGCCGCCCGCCACGCGCTGGACTTCGAAATCTGCACATCCGTCAAGCGCATCTATCTGGTCGGCTGCGGCGATAGCCACCATGCCCCGGTCGGCGCAGAACTGGCTTTCCATCAGCTGACAGGCGTGCCCACCCAGGCGATCAGCTCGCTGCCTTTCAGCCGCTACACCGCTGGCTACCTGTCCGCCACGGGACCCAAGACCAACCTGGTTATGGGCGTATCGGTATCGGGCCGGGTCAGCCGCACCATCGAAGCGCTGGATATGGCGCGACAGGCGGGCGCGACGACCGTGGCTTTGACGGGCAATCCGGGCGGTCCGCTGGGCGCGGTCGCCGATGCTGTGCTGGAAACCGCCGTGCCTGCCCTGCCTAGCGATCTGCAAGTGGCGGTCGTGCCCGGCGTGCGCAGCTACCTGGCTTCACAAGTCGCGCTGCTGATGGCGGCTCTGCGCATTGGCGAGGTGCGCGGTCACCTACATACTCGCGAAGCCGATGCCGAACGCGCTGCCATCGTCGAACTGGCAGAGGCGATCGAAGCGACGATCGACGCCTGCCAACCCATCATTGATCAACTGGTCGCCGATTGGCGAGACGCGCCCATGTTCGAATTCGTGGGCGCAGGACCGCTGTATGGCGTGGCCATGTTCAGCGCCGCCAAGCTGCTGGAAGCGACTGGAGAAGCCGCCCTGGCACAAGAAACCGAAGAATGGTCGCATTTGCAGTACTTCGTGGCCGAGCCGAAAATCCCGATCATGCTGCTGTGCGCCAATGGTTTTGACGCTGACCGCATGGCCGAGGTGGCGCGCGCCGCCAAGAGCATCGGGCGTCCCCTGGCGCTGGCATCACACGCGGCTGCCGGCGAGATCGCGGGATATGTCGATGCGCTGCTGCCGATCCCGGCTGCTGTGCCCGAGCGCTATGCCTCGCTGGTCTACAGCATTCCTGGCGAGCTATTCGCAGCCTCCCGCGCCGAAGCCCTCGATACGCCCTATTTCTGCGACTTTGCCGGCGGACGAGCGGACGAAGCCAGCGCCATTTATAATAGTCATAGGCTAGAAGCGCTGCTGCGCTAACAGCGGTGAGTTCATGAAGATGTTCAGAAGGAATCGGCGGCCTACGCGGCAGTCCCAGGTCAGATCACGGCTGCTTCTGTGGACAATCGCCGCCGTCGTCGCCTATTCGGTCGTCGCGCCCTATGTCGATTCCAGTCCTGACGAACCCGGTACAGCAGTCGAGCGCCGCGAGCGAGCCACCGTCGCCAGAAGAGCAGCGAGCGCCAGGGCATCGCCAACGCCGTCCGTACGCGCCTCCGCTAGGAACGCCACGCCCACACAGGGTTCGGCCAGTGATGGCTGTTATGGGCACAGCCACGCCTGGGTCAGCGGCAATATGAACATCCGTCAGCAGCCGTCTACTTCCGCCAGGATCTTGGGCAGCACGCCCATTGGCGAACGCTATCCTGTTTTGGATTCCCGCCAAGGCGAAGTCTATTGCTGGCTGGATATCGATTTGGGCTGGATGGCGGTGACCCGATTTGTCAGCCCAACAAAACCACAAGCGCCAGTGGCTCCCGTCGCCGCGCCAAAGTCCGATGCGCCGCCTGCCGCGCCATCCGCAGGCAATCCCGCCCTTGCAAAAGCCCTGGACATGTTGAGACGCCTCGTGGTCGCGTCAGAGAATCGCTGCTCGCCTTATGATTCAGACGATTATCCCCACTCACAATCCCTTGAATCGCAGATTGTGGCGAGAATGGGCGGTCGCATTTATGGACCGTACACAGGGACAATTTTTAGTAGCACCCGCGAAACGGACATCGAACATATTGTGGCGAAGTCGGAAGCGCATGATAGTGGCTTGTGCGCCGCCGACGCGCAGACTCGCAAATCATTCGCTCGTGACCTGTTGAATCTCACGCTCGCCTCGCCCAGCGTAAACCGCCATCAGAAGAGCGGCAAGGACTTCGCGGAATGGACGCCTGCGCGAAACAAATGCTGGTATGCCGATGCGATTATCAAAGTGAAAGCGAAATACCGACTCTCAGTCGACAGCCGCGAAAAAGCCTCGCTCCAACATGCCCTGCAATCTTGCGCATCCGTGAACATGGCGATGTAGCTGATTGCAAGGATTCCAGCGTAAGGAAGCCAACATGCCCGCACCCGACTATCTCGCCATCGGCAGCGTCGTCATTGACGATATCGTCTATCCCGACGGCCGCACGAGCATGGGCGTCCTGGGCGGTGGCGGCACGCATGCGGCTTATGGCATGGCAGCCTGCGGCGAGAAACCCGGCTTGATGGCGCTGGTGGGCGAGGACTTGCCAGCAAACATCCGCGCCCGCCTGAACGCCGACTTCGACACGAGCGGGCTGGTCTGGACTGCACACAATCAAATGCGCGGCTGGCAAATCTTCGAATGGGACGGACGCCGCAACGAGATCTTCCGAGTCGATGTCATCGATCCTTTCATGCATCAGCCACACCCCGACAACCCCGCCCTGCCCTTCGCGTCCGCCTCTGGTCTGACCCTGCTGCGGCAGCCGCAATATGTAGCCGCCTGGCGAAGGCGCTTCCCGAACGCCACCCTGCTCTGGGAGCCGACCCGCGCCTTCATGCTGAGCGGCGACTACGCCCGTTTCCTGGATGCCCTGCCACACTGCGATATCGTATCGCCCAATCTGCACGAGGCGCAGACGATGACGAGCCTGGAGGACGAAGTGGCGATTGTGCGGCGGCTGCTGGCGGATGGGGCGGCTGTGGCTGCGCTGCGCATGGGCGAACTGGGCAGCCTCGTGGCGCGCCGAGGTGACAGCTGCGCCTGGCATATCCCCGCCCGGCCGGTTCGCAAAGTCATCGACCAGACGGGCGCGGGCAACAGCTATTGCGGCGGCTTTGTGGTCGGTTGGCGGCGCGAAAAAGACATCGCGGCGGCTGGCTGCTATGGCGCGGCGGCGGCCTCGTTCACGCTGGAGCATGTCGGCTGCGCGCAGCTGCCCGCGGACACCGATATGCAATTCGCGCAGCGACTGGCTGAGGCGCGGCAAGGTGTCAAAATCGTAAATCTCAACGCATAGGCGAATCTCGGCGCTAATCTTCCCTCCATCCCGATGGGGGGACCGAGGGGGGTTCAGAATCCACAAACTGCCGATGCCACTCTTCCAGCGTCAGCAGCGCCCAGAGCTGTCGGTTGTTGTCGCGCTGCCCATCTTCGTGCCCCGCGATCAGCCTTTCCACCGCGTCCATATCCAGCAGACCGCGTTGCCTGGCCCGCCGGCTCAGCAGCAGATCGCGCACCGGGCGCATATCCCGCCGCAGCCAAGCACCCAGCGGTATGCCAAAGCCGTGTTTCTTGCGGTCGATGATGCTGTCCGGCAGTAGGTCGCGCGCCGCTTCTTTTAAGATGTGCTTGGTTTGCCCGCGGCGCAGCTTGAGATTGAAAGGGATGCCCGCCGCAAACTCTGCCAGTTGATGATCCAAGAAAGGCGCGCGCGCTTCCAGCGATGCCGCCATGCTGCAGCGGTCGGCTTTGATCAGCAGGTCATCGGGCAGGTAGCTGCGCATATTCGCTTCTAGCAGAGCCGCCACAGGCTGCGCTTGTCCGGCGTCAATCCAGGGCAACAAGCTGGGCGCATGACGGCTCGGTTCAAGCGCAATTTCGCGCAGCGAGTCCTGGCTGAAGACGCGCACCATATCGAAGTAGGCATCGTGCAGAGGCAAGCCAGCTGCCCGCGCAAATCGTCGCGCCCGCCGGGCCCGATCATAATAGGCTGTGCCCTCGGGCAAGCGCGCCAGCAACCGCGACAGACCGCGCATGATCGGCGCGGGCACAAAAGCCAGTCGCCCCAGCAACTGCGCGGCATAGAAGCGCTCGTAGCCAGCGAATAGCTCATCGCCGCCATCGCCCGTCAGCGCCACGGTGACATGCTCGCGCGTCATCTGGCTGACCAGGAAGGTCGGGATAGCGCTGCTGTCGGCGAAGGGCTGATCGTGCTGCCAGACCAAGCGCGGCAACAATGCCAGCGACATCGGTTCTGCGCGGAACGCTTGATGCTGCGTGCCCAGATGTCGCGCAACTGCCTCGGCATAAGGCGTTTCGTCAAAGCTGTCATCGCCCGCGAAGCCGATGCTGAATGTCTTGATCTCGGCATTGCTATGGCGGCGCATCAGCGCGGCGATGAGGCTGCTGTCCAAGCCACCGCTCAAAAAAGCCCCCAGCGGCACATCGCTGACCAGGCGCAATCTGACCGCCTCGTCCAGTTGCGCGCGCAATTCTTGGGTGTAGTCGGCGGCACGAGCATTGGCGGCGGGCGGAGCTGGCCGGGGCGGCATCCAATAGCGGCGGATTTGCGCATCGCCAGCCAGGTCGACTTGCAGCGTTGTGCCCGGCGGCAGCATTTTGATGCCGGCGAAAGCGGTATCGGGCGCGGGGATATAGCCGAAGCTCAAATAATCCAGCAACGCAGCGGGATCGTCCGGCGAAAAGCGGGAGATGCGCGGCACAGCGGGATGCGCCAGCAGCGCCTTGATTTCGCTGGCAAAGACGAAGCTGCGCGCCTCGTGAAAATAATATAGCGGCTTCTGCCCCAGCCGGTCGCGGGCCAGCAGCAGTTTCTTTTCGCGCCCATCCCAAAGCGCCAGGGCAAACATGCCGCGCAGCTCCCCCACAGCGTCAGCGCCTTGTTCTTCGTAGAGGTGGGCGATGGTCTCGCCGTCGCCAGCGGTGTGGAAGCGGTGTCCGCGCGCGTCGAGCTGTCGGCGCAGCTCGCTATAATTGTAGATCTCGCCATTGAAAACCAGTTGGATCGCGCCGTCTTCGTTGTGCAGGGGCTGGTCGCTGCCGGCGATGTCGATGATTTTGAGGCGGCGCATGGCCAAGCCCACGCCCCCAGCGATGAATGCGCCTTCGCCATCGGGACCGCGATGCCGCAACTGC
>DAOUJB010000549.1:0-7425 GCA_034423155.1 Anaerolineae bacterium
GCATGGCGTGCATGGCGCGGCTCGGTTTCCCATATTTTGAGCGGCGGAATCTCGCCCGGCAAGATGCCATGCCCCTGATAGAAGCGTACATATTCTTTTGTGTGCGAGACGCAAGCGGGGATGCTGCCGAAGACATCGTAGAGCTGGCAGGCGATTTCGTCATTGTGCAGGGCTTTGGCGCTGCCGCCGCCATCCATGTGCTGGGAAGCGATTCGGCGTTTGCGCAGGGAGTCGGCGATCTGTGGCGTGACATCGCGTCCCGCATACCGCGCATGCAGCAGCCAGGTGAAGTGATTGACGCCGGCGATGGCCAGGTCGAAGGCGTCATCAAGCTCGGCGTTCCACTGGCTGGCTTCGTCAATGATCCCCGCTAAGAGCGCCTGGCGGATTTTGATATGCGGCATGTGCAACGAATCGCACAGGGCGAAGCTCTTCACGGCCGGCGCGAACTTTGCCAGGGCGATGCCGTTGACCGCGCTGGGATTGATGTAGTTGATGAGCCAGGCATCGGGGCAGAGGTCCGCGACATCGGCGGCGCAATCCAGGACAGCGGGCAGGTCGCGCATGGCACGCAGGATGCCGCCGGGACCGATGGTGTCGCCGCTGCACATGCGCACGCCGTATTTGGCGCTGATGTCGCAGTCGATGCCGCGATAGCGCACCGTGTCTACCGCGAAGCTGAGCACGACGAAGTCCGCGCCCGGCAACGCGTCTTGCCAGTTGCTATGCGCCTCAATTGATAACGGTGCGCCGGTTTCCGCAGCGGCGAGCTCGGCGAGGCGTCCCATTTTGTCGAGTCGCTCGGCGTCTGCATCGACCAGCGCCAGACAGCCATTGCGCAGGTGTTCGGAATGCGTCATCTGCCAGATGGCCTGGCGTCCGAAGAACAGGCTGCCCGCGCCGATGACGACGACTTTGGGGAATTCACGCATGGAAAGGCATTCTACCACAGAGGCATAGAAGTAAGGTAGAAGACTCAATGAAAAAACTGGGCCACCGAGTACGCCGAGTTGCAAGAGTACACCGAGACTCCCATTAAGCGAAATTGGAAGTCGGGTCGATCGGCTCATCCAGATACCTCATATGGAATCGCAGGTAATTTGATAGCCAGATTCCAGTTTGATTTGCTCTTGCCTTTGCCTCTGTGTACTCAACATATTCGGTGAACTCGGTGGCAAAATACGCATTGCTTCAGTGCTTGTTTCTTTTTTGCCGAATCGCGTCAGGCTGCGCTACACTCGTCATGCCGACCACGCCAGCCACAAGGAGCCTTTTGATGTCTGTCCCCACGCTACCTGGTATCACTGCGCGAACGATCGCCTCAAAACGCCTGTCAACGCGCGTCTTGTTCAGTGGCGACGAAGCTGGCGCGCCCGTCTTGTTCATTCACGGCAACCTCACCTCCGCCACATTCTGGGAAGAGACTTTGCTGGCGATGCCGGCTGGCTATCGTTGCATTGCGCATGACCAGCGCGGCTTCGGCGATGCGGATGCGGGCGTTGCGGTCGATGGCGCGCGCGGGCTGGCTGACCATGCCGATGATGCGCTGGCGCTGCTGGATGCGCTGGGCATTGAACGCGCGCATGTAGTCGGGCATTCCATGGGCGGCGGCGCGCTGTGGCAGTTGCTGGGCGATGCGCCAGACCGCTTGTTGAGCGCCACTTTTGTCGCGCCGGTTTCGCCCTATGGATTTGGCGGGACGAAAGACGCGACAGGCAGTCTCTGCGCCGAGGATGCCGCTGGCAGTGGCGGCGGAGTCGCCAATCCACAATTCTCGCAGATGCTGCGCGATGGCGAACGCGGCGATGGCGAGATGACTCCGCGCCAGATCATGAACAATTTTTATTGGAAGCCGGGCACTATTTCCCCGCGCGAAGAAGACCTGCTGAGCAGCGTGCTGGCCACGCACACAGGCGAGCGAGATTATCCTGGCGATTCCGTTGCGTCGGAGAATTGGCCAGGCGTCGCGCCGGGCCGGTGGGGCGTGCTGAATGCCATGGCGCCCAACAACCAGCCCGATCCCGCGCGGCTGGCTGCATTGGAGAACAAGCCGCCGGTCTTGTGGCTGCGCGGCGACAGCGACCAGGTCATCGCTGATATGTCGATGTTCGACCTGGCGACCTTTGGCAAGCTGGGCGTGATCCCGGGTTGGCCCGGCGACGAAGCCTGCCCGCCCCAGCCCATGATCGCCCAGACCAAAGCCGTGCTGGATGCCTATGCGGCGGCTGGCGGGGATGTGCGAGAAACGCTCATCGCCGATTGCGGACACACGCCTTTCATCGAAAAAGCGGCGGAGTTCAATGCGGCTCTGCACGACTTTTTGGGCGGATTGTAGGAACCGTTGCCGCCCCCGCGCAAATCGTATATCCTTGCGCGTGAAAGTCGTCTTTCCATGCCTTGTCAGATCGCTTAGGAGGAGTTTCTGATGTTCAAACGTTTGCTTTTCGTTTTGTTAATCGTATTGGTCTTCGGCGCATTCAGCGGGTTGGCGCAAGACGAAGTCACCATCTTTGCGACTGTCGGCGCCTACTACCCGGATGAACCGACCGAAAACAACCCCAATCCGCCCGCCATGATGAACGATATCGTCGCCGAATACGAAGCCATGCACCCAGGCGTCAATGTCGAACTCATCGACACGCCCGACAACATCTCCGGCGACCAGTGGCGCAGCACCGTCTTCCAGGGGCAGAACGAGCCGCACATCATCGTCAACAACTACATCCGCGTCTGGCAAGAGCAGGGCAACGACTGGTATGTGCCGCTCAACGACTACATCGACAGCCCCAACCCCTACATCCCCGAAGGCACGCCCGGGCACGAAAGCTGGCGCGACAGCATCCCCGAGGTCGTTTGGAACACCACCTACCACACCGGCAGCGGCAACGAATATGTCGTCACGGTCAACGCGGTGGCGGTCGGCTTCTTCTACAACATCGACATGCTCACCGAGATGGGCATCGACACCGAGTTCGACATCGCCTACTCGCTGTGGCAAGACTGGGAGACGATGATCGCGGACATGACCGCCATCGCCGACACGGGCTTGAAGCCGCTGGCGCTGTCCATGTCCACCGCCGCGCCATACACCTACAACTGGTTTGACGGCACCAGTCTGACCAGCATGTATGTCGACCACATCGAAAGCTGGTGGGAGCCGGGCGCAAGCTGGCATGCTTTGAACCAGCGCGAGTTCGCCTGCGCCATCCAAAATGGGCTTATCAGCGCCAATGACGATGCCTTCGCCGACTGGCTGCAGCTGCTGGCGGACTTCGAGCCGGTCTGGGTCGATGGCTACGCGACGCTGACCAACGACGAAACCTACCGCCTCTTCGTTACGGGCGAGGTGCCCTTCCTGCTGCAGAACGCGGCTTCGCAGACCATCAATATAACCCGCGATGCCGACTTCAACTGGGGCATCAGCTACTTCCCGCCTGTGACCGGGACGACCAGCCCGCACGCCGAGAACAATGACACGGCCTATCTTGTGGGCGGCTTCACCAGCGGCTTCACGGTGACCGACCGCGCCCGCCGCGAAGGCATCACCGACCAGGTCGTCGACTTCCTGCAATTCATGACCGCGCAGCCGCAGTGGGGACGCATCGTAACGGACTCGCCGCGCAGCATCCCGACTCAGTTCGGGCTGGATGTGCCGGATGCCCTGAAGCCGACCGTGGCTTTCCTGGAGCTGCCCATCCGCGCGCTAAAGGATCCGGATCCGCGCCTCAGCCGCCGCTATGGTGAAGACCACCGCCGCTTGATGCAGGAATACTTCACCGACCAGATCGATCTGGAGACGCTGATTGCCGAGCAAGACCGCCTGATGACCCGCGAGGCGCGCGTCGTCATCGCCGAAAACGAGTGGACCTGCGACTTCCAGATGGAATAGGGCATATCCCTTGTTGACGCTGTAGGGGCGAGGCTTGTCTCGCCCACTGGACACCTTGCCACACAAAAACCGTCGTAGGGGCAAGGCGGTGACTCGCCCGTCAAAATCCGAATACCGCGCCATGATGGTTCCGAACTAAATTGGCGTTTGGGATTCAAACGGGCGATACAAGTATCGCCCCTACAACTGGTCGGAAATCGGCAACTCGTAGGGGCGAGGCGGTGACTCGCCCGAATTGACGCCTTCGGTCGCTGTAGGCACGCATAAGCAATCGCCATGTTTCGTTCCGCCACACGCAGTTCCAGCCACGCGCTCGGCATCAGCCGCGGTCCTTTGCCCCTGCGCATGTGGCGGGCGAAGTGGCTGTATCTGGCGCTGCTCATTCCCGTGGCGCTGCTGCTGATCTTCGAGTGGCTGCCGGCTTTCAGCGCGCTCTACAACTCGCTCTACATCTGGAATGGCGGCAAGGTGCATATCTATGTCGGGCTCGAGAATTACGAGCGCATGCTGACCGACCGCACCTTCCGTGTCGCCATCGCCAATCTGGTGGGATTTGTGCTCTTCCGCGTGGTGATGCAGACGGCGCTGCCCTTCTTCGCCGCCGAGATGATCGTCAACTTGCGCAGCGCTCGCTGGTCATACTGGTGGAAGATCATTTTCGTCTTTCCCATGGTCGTGCCGACGATACTGAACTATCTGATCTGGCGCTTCATCTACAATCCGCAGGTGGGTTTGCTCAACGAAGGCTTGAAGCTGGTCGGGCTGGAGCATCTGACGGCGGCGTGGCTGGGCGACCCGCTGACGGCCATGTGGGCGCTGGCATTCGTGCGTTTTCCGTGGCTGCCGACCCTGCAATTCTTGATCATTTTGGGCGGCTTGCAGACCATCCCGCACGAAGTGCACGAGAGCGCGGCGATTGATGGCGCGGGCTTCTGGCGGCGGCTGATCTACATCGACATCCCCATGACGCGGCGGCAGATCACCCTGGCGATGATCCTCACCATGCTGTTTATGACGCAGCGCTTCGACCTGTTCCTGGTGATGACGGACGGCGGACCGGGCTACAGCACGATGGTGCCGGCGCTGCAGCTCTTCCAGTCGGCGTTTAACTTTTTGGAGTTCGGTTACGCATCGGCGATTGGCGTGGTGCTATTCGTGGGCATGCTGGCGCTGACGGTGATCAACCTGCGCGTGTCGTCGGGCGCGAGCGATTAAACACACAGGACACAAAGAAAGACAAATTGGATAACTACAAATGACCTTTAGACGCCTGCGCATTCATAACCGCGACCTGCCTTTCCAGGTGGTGCTGGTCTGCTTCGGCATCGTGACCTTTTTTCCGCTGGCGCTGGTGGTCATCACATCGGTGAAGACGAACACGCAGTTCTATCACAACTTCTGGCTGCCAGAGCTGCCCTTTCATTTCGGCAATTACAGCAGCGCTTTCCGCATTATCTGGCGCTACATCGTCAACAGCGTGCTGTATTCGGGCACGACCATCTGCCTGATCGCAGCCATCGCATCGGTGGCGGGGTATGTGTTCGCGCGTTTTCGCTTCCCATTCAAGACGCCCATATTCCTCGGCTTTATCACGCTCATCATGGTGCCGGGCGTTTTGACGCTCGCGCCGCGGTTTGTGCTGATACGCGACCTCGGCTTCGTCAACACGCCCATGGCGCTTATCTCGGTCTGGGTCAGTGGTGGGCTGGTCTTGTCTACCTGGCTGATGCGCAGCTACTTCGAGTCGCTGCCGCAGGAGCTATTTGACGCGGCTTATGTGGATGGCGCTGCCGAACGGCAAGTCTTCGTCTATGTGTCTGTGCCGCTGGCGCGCCCGATGATCGCCACTGTGGCGATGACGACGCTGATCGGCACCTGGAACGACTTGATTTGGCCCCTGGTGACGATAACCGACCGCGCGAAGATGCCGCTGGCGCAGGGGCTGATGCAATTCTCGTCCAGCTTCGAGACCGACTGGGGCACGCTCTTCGCCGGCTATGTGATATCGTCCATTCCCCTACTCTGCGTATTCGCCGTGGCGATGCGCCAGTTCATCAGCGGCTTGACCAGCGGCGCGGTGAAGGCCTGATTTTCCAAAAATTGCCACAGAGGCACAGAGGCACAGAGGGAATGGCGATGGGGCGGGTCAATGTGTTTGGCGCGTACCATCCTCCCCCCGACCCGACGGGGGGACCGAGGGGGGTCGCTCCATATACAGCAGATCATAGTAGCGTCCGCCGACGCACAATTCGCCGCCCGCGATGCCGACAGTCGCAAAGCCCAGCTTCTCATACAGCGCGACCGCCGCAGCGCTTTCGCGGTTGACTTGCAGGCTGACTTTTTTGATCTGCGGCCTGGCGTCCAGTTCGTCCAGCAGGCGCGTCATCAGTTGGCTGGCGATGCCCTGCCCACGCCTGTCGGGATGTACATACACGCCATAGACATTGGCGACATGCTGGATTTTTTCGCGCTGCGACCAGTTCGCCCCGGCCAGGCCCGCCAGCTTGCCGGCGATTTGCGCGAAGAAGGTCATGTTGCCATTGCGGTCGG
Source organism: Anaerolineae bacterium (assembly GCA_034423155.1). Taxonomy (GTDB): domain Bacteria; phylum Chloroflexota; class Anaerolineae; order Aggregatilineales; family Phototrophicaceae; genus UBA6055. Next base: position 6,440 of record DAOUJB010000549.1, read on the forward strand.
CGGCGGACTGCAGCCTGCCCCGCCAGACATCATCGGCGAATGCCAGCTCGTCGGCATAGCTGGATGCGAAGGCGCTGGGGTCGGTCTGCAGCGCATGCAGCCGCAATGCGCGCGCTTCTCGCCAGCGAGTCATGGGCAGTTCGATGATGGAAAATCGCGTGGTCATGTTTTCCTCTGTGTCTCTGCGCCTCAGTAAACCAAGTTAGGCATGCGACAACCGACCAACCTCGCTCAAATTCGAAATTCGTAGGGGCGAGACTTGTCTCGCCCACAATGCCGCCGTTGACCATGTGGGCGAGACAAGTCTCGCCCCTACGACGTGCCTTCATGTTGTTGCATTATATTCTTGGTTTCACTTCTCTAGACAATACCTTTGTGGTTTGCATTTGCGATTTGTGCTTAAGGACTGATTCATGAGCAGCGACAACCATGCTGCAGAGAGGCAGCGCGAGAATGACAATCCCAAACCTGCCCTACGGCTATGAAGAAAGTGGGTTGCCTCTGGCATCAGGAGCGGATGTAAACCTGCCCATCCCCCGTGTCGATGACGCGACTGAATTGCTGATGCCTGTTGTGGAGCGCTGTGTTCGCTTGCTGGCTGCGGCAGTTCCTGGCCTATCAGACCAAGCCGCCTTCGCCATATTCATCCAGAGTATTGATGCGGCCAGGCAGGTGGCGGAGCGCCGCGTTCGTGTTGGCGCAGTCGATGTGGACGCTGTTGCCGCCACGATAAATTTACCCGCCATCAATGAGACGCTGCCGCTGTTGGCGCAGGCTTATGAAGACTGCCTCTCTTTGTGGGATTCGCCTCGCCATCTGATGTTCACGATGATTATCCTGTTCCAGCTTGGCTCGCGGCAATACGCTGATATAGGCGGTGGCATGACTCCCGCGCTGCCGCTATTCGACGCCTGAAAGAGCAAGCGCACCCTTCTGCCTTTGGCGTCCTTGCGCTTGAGTTGGCTTGCCGCTATGGGCATTTGCGA
>DAOUJB010000550.1:0-8910 GCA_034423155.1 Anaerolineae bacterium
GATCTGGCGGCGCTGCGAAATGCGCGCGATGCTGGCGCAGATCGGCTGGTTATCGGCACGATGACGGTGCGCGATCCGGATTCGGCGCTGGCGGCTGTGGGAGAATTCGGCGCGGATGCCATTTGCATGGCGCTGGATGCCCGCGATGGCAAGGTCGCCACGCACGGCTGGACAGAAGTTTCGCAGCATAGCCCACTTGTGCTGGGCAGATGGCTGCAGGAACGCGGGGCGCGGCATGCGCTTTATACCGATGTGGCGCGGGATGGCGGCTTGCGGGGCGTCAATATCACCGATACGATTGCCCTCGCCCAGCAGACCGGCTTGCAGGTGATCGCTTCGGGCGGCGTGAGTCGGCTGGAAGATATCCGACTGCTGGCGGCAAGCGGCCTGGTGGCGGGCGCGGTCATTGGCATGGCGCTGTATCGAGGCGAATTCGCGCTGGCGGATGCGCTGGCAGCGGCGAAAGGAGATTGACTATGTTGGCAAAACGGATCATCCCCTGTCTGGATGTCATGGATGGGCGAGTCGTCAAAGGTGTCAATTTCGTCGACCTGCGCGATGCCGGCGACCCGGTCGAGCAAGCCATAATTTATGACCGCGAAGGCGCGGACGAACTGGTTTTCCTGGATATCACGGCGTCGCACGAAGCGCGCGCCACCCGTCTGGAAATGGTGCGTCAGGTGGCGGACAGCCTGTTCATTCCCTTTTGCGTCGGCGGTGGCATCCGCACGATCGAAGACATTCGCGATACGTTGCTGGCCGGCGCGGACAAGGTGTCTATCAACAGCGCGGCTGTGCGCGATCCCGAGCTGATCTCTGCGGGCGCGTGGGGGTTCGGCAGCCAGTGCATCGTGGTCGCTATCGATCCGCGGCGCATTGATGGGCGCTGGGTGGTGCACATAAACGGCGGGCGCATCCCCACCGACAAAGAAGCCGTTGAATGGGCGCGAGAAGTCGAGGCGCGTGGCGCTGGCGAGATTCTGTTGACCAGCAGGGATAAAGACGGCACAAAATCCGGTTACGATATCGAAATGACAGAGGCAGTCGCCGCGGCTGTTTCCATTCCCGTGATCGCTTCTGGCGGCGCCGGCTGCGCAGATCACTTCCGCGAGGCGTTGCAAGAGGGCGGGGCGGATGCGGCGCTGGCAGCCAGTCTATTTCACTTCAATGAATTGCAGCTGGGCGCGCTAAAAGGCTATCTGCACGAACGCGGCGTGCCCGTGCGGCTGACAGGTTGGGAGGCGCTGGGCGATGCTGGATGAAACGACGCTGGCGGCTATGCGCTGGGACGAGGACGGGCTGATGCCAGCCATCACCCAAGATGCCAATACCGGCAAAGTGCTGATGCTGGCTTACATGAATGCCCGGTCGCTGCAGCGCACGCTGGAAACGGGCCAGGCAGTATATTGGAGCCGCAGTCGAGCAGAATTGTGGCGAAAAGGCGCGACCTCTGGCCATACGCAGCGCATCATTGAGATCCGCATAGATTGCGATGCCGATGCCCTGCTGCTGCTTGTCGAGCCAGCCGGTCCCGCCTGCCATACCAATGCGGAATCCTGCTTCTTTCGTAGCCTGGATGAATTTGTTGCCGCGCCAGAGCGACTCTGAGGGGGCCGCCAATGGACGACATGCTCGATCGGCTCGAAGCCATCATAAGCGACCGGCAGCGCAACCCGCGCGAGAACAGCTACACCAATCGCCTCCTGGCAGGCGGGGCACCAGCTATCGCGCAAAAGGTGGGCGAAGAAGCTGTCGAAGTGGTGATCGCCTCGCTGGCACAAGAGCGAAACGAACAGATCGACGAATTCGCCGACCTGCTATATCACACTTTGGTTTTGATGCGGGCGCTGGATATCGGCCTGGACGAGGTGCGCGCGCGTTTGCAGCAGCGTCATCAGCCGCCCGAATGACGCTAGGGCATGTGGTCGAATTGCCCGTCCATGTACTCGCTGTAGGTCAGATACCCTTTCCAGTTGTCAAATGGCGTTGCGGCGAATGCGCCCGCGAAGACTTCGTCAGTGGCATAAATCACCGAAACGATTGGCGACGACTCTTGCAGTTGCCCGTCTGGGCCCGCGACCATGGCATAGAGCAGCATGGGTTTGCCTGGATAGTAAAGCATCAGCACACTTTCGCTCGCGCTGAATGGCTGCCCGGTTACGAAGCTCGGCTCGCCATGCGCCGCGATCAAGTCGCCCACGCTGATATGGGGCGCATGTTGAAAGAGCATGGTCGCGACATGCTCACCGCCTTGGCTGGAGATCTGGCAGCAGGGTGCGCCGCTCGCGCTGGCGAAAACAAAGGCGGCCTCGCTGCTGTTGACCACCGTCATGCCTTCTATCTGCTGCACGATTTCCAACGCGTCAGCCAGAGAAGTTTCGCCGGGTGTGATGCCCTGCCAGCAAGGCGCTGCGCAAGGCTCGCCATTTAGAAGGCTGTCGTCCATCAGGAAGCTCTGGTTTAGCAAGCTTGCTTCGGGAGCGCCTATGGATATGCCTTCCGCGCCATCGGCCAGCGCGCTCAGCATCTCATAGGGCAATCCGCCGCGATCGACTGGCTGTCCGCCGGCGTAGACGATCTCGAGTCCGCCGCCATCAATGCGGGCGCGCGTGGCGGGCGTGCCGGTGACTCCGGCCAATTGCGCCAGGTGCGTGTCGATCAGGTGCTGGGCAGCGCGCGAGGAACAGGCATCCAGCGCAGCCACATCCAGATCCAGCAGGTTCGCCAGCGATTCGCCCATATTCCCGAGGTTACCGGCGCTGGCGAATTCAAACAGCAGATCGTGCGCGTCCCAAAACTTGCCTAGATCTTGCACGGCAACACATTCGGCAAGCGCCGCGCTGGCTATGGACAAGTCGGGATTCACCACTGGGAAGAAGCGATATTCAAACTGCGCCAGTCCCTTCGCGATATGCGTCTCGACAAAGAGATGCAGTGTGTCTTGATAGACTTGACAATGCGGGCAGAGGAAGTCCTCGAAAGCCACGATGGTCAGCGGCGCGGCCCGATCGCCCAATACAAAGCCACCATCGGCGCGGCGGAAGGTCGGGATGCCAGCATAACGTCCATGCTCGATAATCACTGGCTCTGCGGACTGCGGGCGTATGGCGTTGACGAGGACATCCAGTTGCTCGGGCAGCGCCAGGGGGATGGGCAGCGGATCGTCCGAGCCATATTGCACAAACAGAGACGGCGTGCCAGTAACGCCCAGTTCAAAGCCGTATCGCGCATCGACCGCGTGCTGGCTGGCTGTGGCGGCGCAATTGCCCAGCGCCTCGGCATCCATTTCCAGCAATTCGGCGAATGCGGCTGTCGATTCGGCGGTGAAGCCATGCTCGGTCGTCAGCTGGAACATCGTGTCATGCGCCTGCCAGAAGCGGCCCGGCTGCAAAATATCGGCGCATTCCACCAGGCTGGCGCTTTGCACAGACAGCTGCGGATCGATGACGGGAAAGATGCGATACTCGAATTGCGCCTGACCCGTCAAAACATAATCGCGGATGAAGCCGGCGATGATCGGTTCATAATGCTGGCAGCTGCCGCACAAAAAGTCGGAAAACTCGATCAACTTGACAGCGGCAGCGGCATCGCCCAGCACAAAGCCGCCATCGGGCGCGCGCGTCTGGGTGATGTCTGCGTAGGGATCGATGCTTTGCGCCAGCGGAGATGTACTGGCAAAGCAAAGCAAAATCAGCACAAGCGTGGGTCGTAACTTGGCAATCATGATGATACCTCATTCCAGTTGGCTTGGCTCAAGTGTCGCACACAAGCCCGCGATTTCAATGCTTGTATGCGCCGTCCGATTCACAGTAGACTCGTCCGATGCTTGCCCAGCCAAACCGGCGCGAGATTGCAATGTCCAATGCTGATGCCCACATAAGCGAAACGACCTTTCATGTGCGCTATGCCGAAACAGACGCCATGGGCTTCGTGCATCACGCCGTCTATCTGGTCTGGTTTGAAGAAGGCCGCAGCGCATTCATCCGCGAGCAGGGCTGGAGCTACGCGGAGATCGAACGCTCGGGCTATTTCCTGGTCGCCAGCGATCTGCGCGCGAGGTATCTGAAAGCCGCTCGCTATGACCAGCGCGTGACGGTGCGCGTCTGGCTCGCCCAGGTCAAGTCGCGTCAGCTGACATTCGCCTGCGAGGTCGTGGACAGCGAGTCGAGAGACTGCTTTTTCCGCGCCAGCCTGAAGCTGCTCTGCCTGAATCGGGCGGGGGAGATCACCCGGATCCCGCCAGAGTGGGCAGCCTGGCTGCGCGAATGATGCGCGAGTGGCGCCAAGATGTGTTATGCTAGTGGCGGATTCGTGGATTAGCGACTGCGGGAGCGCTGCAAAATGGTGAGTTATGCCGAAAGACCCTGGCAGCAAAGTTACGATATTGGCATGCCAACCTCTTTGGATGTGCCGGATATCCCGCTGCATCAGTTGCTCAAGAATACACGGGCGCGCATCCCGCAGCATACGGCGCTGATCACGCCAGCCAACCTGCCGGTCATCGGGCGCATCAGCAAGTCGGTCACTTATGAAGAGCTGGACCGCGCATCGGATGCGCTGGCGGCGGCGTTGCTGGATATGGGGCTGCAGAAGAGCGACCGCGTCGCCATCGTCATGCCCAATTCGGTCGCCTTTGTCATCAGCTTCTACGCCATTTTGAAAGCCGGCGGCGTCGTGGCAGCCACCAACCCGACCTATCCAGCCGAGAAAATGGCGCATCAAATCAACGATTGCGATGCCGAGTTTGTTCTCGCCATGTCTTTGTTCTATGAACTCGTCAAAGAAATCCAGCCGCACACCAAAGTCAAGACGATCATCGTCGCCAACATCAAGGAATACCTGCCGGGGCTCGCTAAATTGCTCTTCACGATCGCCCGTGAAAAGAAAGACGGGCACTTCGTCGCCCAACTTGCAGAAGGCGATCACTGGTTCCAGGATGTGTTGGCAAAATATGATGGCAAGCAGCCAGATGTGACCGTAAGCGCCGACGACCTGGCGATCTTCCAATATACGGGCGGGACAACCGGCGTGGCAAAAGCCGCCATGTCGCGGCATCGCGGTTTGGTCGCCAACATGCTGATGACCGAAGGCATCCTCGAGCTGCTCGATACGCCGCCCGAAGACGAGGTCTTCTTGGGCGCGATTCCTTTTTTCCATGTCTATGGCTTGGTCATCGTGGTCAGCACCAGCGTCTACCGCGGCTGCAAGATCGTGCTGGTGCCCAATCCGCGTGATATTGAGGATGTGCTGGGCAATATCGAAGCTTTCCGCACCACGCTCTTCCCCGGCGTGCCAGCGCTCTACAACGCCATCAACAACCACCCGCGCGTGCAAAGCGGCGATATCGACCTCAGTTCGCTGACCTTATGCATCAGTGGCTCGGCCCCGCTGCCCGAATCGACCAAGGCTGAATTTGAGCGGCTGTCTGGCGCGACTCTGCGCGAGGGATTCGGCATGAGCGAAGCGCCAACCGCCACCCATGTGAATCCCATCTTCCGAGACAATCGCCCGGCTTCGATCGGCTTGCCGCTGCCCGAGATGGATATGCGCATCGTCAGCCTGGAAGATGATGAAAAAGATGTGCCCGTCGGCGAAGTCGGCGAATTGCTGATGGCGGGACCGAATGTCATGGTCGGTTATCATGGCATGCTGGAAGAGACCAACAATGTCCTGCGCGAGCGCGCTGGCAAGCGCTGGCTCTATACCGGCGATATCGCGCGTATGGACGAAGACGGCTACTTCTATATCGTCGACCGCAAAAAAGACATGGCGTTAATCGGCGGCTACAATGTGTATCCGACTACAGTCGAAAAAGCTATTTCGGCGCACGAGGCTGTGCTGGAGGTCGGCGTGGCAGCCATCCCGCATCCCGAGCGCGCTGGACAAGAAGCGCTGAAAGCTTGGATCGTGCGCAAACCCGGCGCGCAGCTCACCTCCGAGCAGATCATCGAATTTCTGGGTGAAAAACTTGCGCCCTACGAAGTACCGCGGCGCATCGCTTTCATAGACGAGCTGCCCAAGACAGCGGTCGGCAAGACCTTGCGGCGCGAACTGGCGCGGATGGAAACAGAGGCGGAATAAAGCGCCCCTGGCAGGACTCGAACCTGCGACCATCGGTTTAGAAGACCGGTGCTCTGTCCGCTGAGCTACAGAGGCAGCAGCCCCGATTCTAGGATTGCTCGCCCCCGCTGTCAATAGCTCGCGAACCAATGATTGCGGGCAGTGACGATTGCCTGAATACCGCGTCTGTGCTACAATCAGGGCGTAGTACCAAAGCACACAACGGTGCGCGCTGCGCCGTTATTTGCGTGTGAATCCACCGATGAAAGCGTCGCTTATGGACCGGGATTTGGCATCACAGCAAGAGCAGGATTACAACGCGAGTCATATCGTCAAGCTGCCCCCGCGAGAGCACATTCGCTTGCGCCCGGGCATGTATGTCGGCGGCACCGATGCGCGCGCCTTGCATCACCTCATCTATGAAGTTGTCGACAATTCCATCGATGAGGCGCTGGCCGGGCGCTGCGACCGCGTTGAAGTAACCCTGCATGCCGATGGTTCGGCGTCGGTTCGTGATAATGGCGTCGGTATCCCGGTCGACCAGCACGAAAGCGGCGTGTCTGCGCTGGAAGTCGTCATGACCGAGGTTGGCTCGGGCGGCAAGTTCGACAACGATGTCTATAAAGTCAGCGGCGGTTTGCATGGCGTTGGCGTGTCGGCAGTCAATGCGCTTTCGGCTGAATTGACCGCGACCATCTTCCGCGATGGGCATGTGTGGACGCAATCCTACCGCGCTGGTCTGCCGGTTGGTCCCGTTAAGAAAGGGCGCGAACTCATGCCAGGCGAAGAGACCGGCACCGCAATTCGCTTCACGCCGGATTTCAGCGTCATGGACGAGAACGAATTCAGCTTTGGCACGCTGATGACGCGCTTTCGAGAGATGGCCTTTGTCACCCGTCGCGTCACAATCAAGTTGCGCGACGAACGCGTTATGCCCATCCCGCGTGAAATGACCTATTACTTCGATGGTGGGCTGCGCTCCTTTGTGCGCTATCTAAACCGCAGCCGCAAGCCTATCCACGGCATCATCCATATCGACCGCGAAGTTGAGCACACCGATCGGCAAGGCGAGGTCTTCATGATCGGTGTGGAAGTGGCGCTGCAATATGCGGATGTCGCCACGACGACCGAATTGGCTTTCACCAACACCATCAATACCCCCGATGGCGGCACGCATGTCACGGGCATGCGCTCGGCGATCACCGGCGTCATCAACCGTTATGCCAAGAAAAACGGCCTGCTGAAAGAACGCGAAAGCAACTTCTCGGGCACAGACACGCTGGAAGGACTGACCGCCGTGGTCAGCGTCAAGCACCCCGACCCGCAATTTGAAAGCCAAACCAAGGTCAAGCAACTCAATCCAGAGGTGATGGGCGCGGTTTCTCAAGTGGTGACGGAGGCTTTCAACGAATTCTTGGAATTGAATCAGCGAGAAGCGCGGCGCATCATCGACAAGTGCATGACCAGCAAACGCGCCCGCGAAGCCGCCCGCAAAGCCCGCGATCTGGTGCGCAGCGGGCCGAGCCTGTTGGAGAGCAGCACCTTGCCGGGCAAATTGGCCGATTGCTCGCAGCGCGGCGAAAATGCGGAAATTTATATCGTCGAGGGCGATTCGGCCGGCGGCAGCGCCAAACAAGGTCGCGACCGGCACTTTCAGGCGATCTTGCCTTTGCGCGGCAAAATCCTCAACACCGAGCGCCCACGCGTCGACAAAATCCTCGACAACAACGAAATCAAGGCGCTGATCTCGGCATTGGGCGCGGGCTTCCATGACGAGCTGACCATGGACCGCCTGCGTTATGGGCGTGTGATCATCATGACGGACGCCGATGTTGATGGCAGCCACATCCGCACCCTGCTGCTGACTTTCTTCTTCCGCCACATGCCGCAGATCGTCGAGCAGGGGCACTTGTATATTGCGCAGCCGCCCATCTTTCAACTGAAGAATGGCAAGAAACGCGAATATGTCTACCCCAGAGCCGGCATCGCCGATGACGAATTGCTGCGCCAATCGCTGGGACGCCACAAGAATCCTGACAAGGTCGCCGTACAGCGCTACAAAGGCTTGGGCGAGATGAACCCCGATCAGCTGTGGGAAACGACCATGGATCCCGAAAAGCGCACATTGCTGCAAGTTCGTATCGAAGATGCCGCCGAAGCCGACAAGACATTCACTACGCTGATGGGTTGGGATGTGCCGCCGCGCCGCCGCTTCATCCAGACCCACGCCAGGCAAGTGCGCAACCTCGACATTTAGGCGCTATCACAAGCCAGAAGTTCGGGCGTCTTTCTCCGTCCAGCCGCGCGATTCACTCGCCGCCAGTTCTGCTTCGGCGCGCATCAGTGGTCCGCGTTCGGCCAGGGCATGCAAAATCGCAAAGAGCAAGCTGCCCAGCCCCAGCGTCACGACTGCCAGCAGCAGCGGACTCCAGACGATGCCAGCCAGCTCGACCGGCGGCGGATGCAAGACCAGCACAGTCATGAGCACGCTGGGCAGAATCGCCACGAAGCAAGCGCTGGACAGATAATTGAATGTCAGCGACAGCAGGCCGCCATGGATAGGCTGGCGGGAGGCCGACCGCCTGTGCACCAGCCAGCCCAGCCGCAGCACAATCAAGACCAGCGCAGCCAAGGCGATCGCTGTATCCGCTTCCATCATCATCAGCCGCACCGCCCCCTTAGAAGAGCGTGTAGATGAATGCGCCGGCCGGCGTGGCCGAGCCAGCAACGATCAGCAAGGCGAATACCACCAGCACGATGACCATCGGCAGCATCCAGTAGAGCTTGCGCTTCCACAAGAAAGCCAACAACTCGCCCAAGACGCCGAGTCGCATGAAGAAGTCTTGCATT
>DAOUJB010000551.1:0-1552 GCA_034423155.1 Anaerolineae bacterium
GCGTGCGCTCAACCGGCATCGCCGCCGAGAGATGGAGCGACCGGCAGCGAATGAACCGGTTTCCTGGCGGCAGTCGCTCTCGGACAAATTTGACGATTTCTTTCACAATCATCCCGGGCTGATTATCGCATTTCTGCTGCTTGTGTTGTTGTTCAGCCTGATTCATATATGGCAAAACCCTTACCGCTACCCCTACTGATTTGCGCCGCCAGCGCCTTGACGAAGACTCGTTGCCGCGCCGCGCCAGCGCCGAAGCCGATGTGCCCATGACCAGCGCATTGGCGTGCATTTCGCATTATAATCCTGTCACTTGTTGAGTTGGTTTCGTGTTGATCGCAGGCGAATCAGTTTGAAGAGTCTTCCGCCGAAAGATTATGGTGTGCTGCCGAAGCTGGACGCGCCGGCCGGCTATATCTGCGTGCTGCGCGATATCGATCGCGATGCCTACCGGATCGACAGCACAGATCAGCCTGCGACCTATGTGGACGCGCTGCTCGCCGAATTGACAGGAACCTACGGCATTGAACTGATCTCCATCCTGGAAACGGATGACCTCGTGGCGAGCGAGTCCGAATTATTCGACTCACATCATGCGCGCTTGAGCGATGAATGGCTCGACCTGGATTCGCATCAACTGGCGGAATTGCGTCGGTCGGAATTACAGATCAACGCTCACCGCAGCTTGTATCTGACGCCGCAACCAGCTGCAAAGCCCAAAAGCGCCGCGAAAAAGCAGGCTGCCTCGCGTTATCGTCGGCCCGCTGCATCGTATTCGCGCCGTTCGAGCTCGCGGCGCGCTTATCGAGAACCTGCGTCAGACAGTCCGCCGCGGCGCATCGGCCTGGAAGATGTCACCGACCCCTACACGTTATTTCTATACCTGAATGATCGGTCGCAAACTCTTCACGATATTCTGAACCGCTTGAAAGAGACCTTCCTGGATTACTTGCTCCTGTGGCTATTCGCACTGATTGCGATTACCTGCGCGCTAGTGACGCTGATGGCTATCGTGCACGGCTACGGAGGCGGGTTTATGGTCGGTTGGTGAAATCAAACATCAAACATCCAGCGTCAGACTGATCGGGCAATGATCGCTGCCCATGACATCGGCGTGGATTTCGGCATCGACAACTTTGTCCAGCAGGTCGGGCGAGATGAAGAAGTAGTCGATCCGCCAGCCGACATTTTTTGCGCGCGCGCCGCCCCGCATCGACCACCATGAATACGCGCCTTCTTTGTCGGGATTGCGCTGACGATAGATGTCGATGTAGCCCTGCTCGATGACTTTGTCGATCCAGTCGCGCTCTTCGCGCAGGAAGCCCGAATACTTCGAGTTCGGCTTGGGATGCGTCAGGTCGATCTCGTTATGCGCGGTGTTGATGTCGCCGCAAAAGACCACCGACTTGCCCGCCGCCCGCAAGCCATTGGCGGTTTCGAGGAAAGCCTCTTTGTATTCCATCTTGTAGCGCAGGCGCTCCTCGCTCGCCTTGCCATTGGGCAGGTAGGTCGTCATCAGCGTGAAGTCGCCATAATCGGCGATGATGGTGCGGCC
>DAOUJB010000552.1:0-3245 GCA_034423155.1 Anaerolineae bacterium
AAAGTCTTCAGGAATGCGCTGGCGCACCTCGTCTTGCCGTCAACGACCTTGGCGCTCTACATCAGCGGCATCATTTCGCGCATCACCCGCTCGTCGCTGCTGGAAGTGCTGAATCAGGATTATATGCGCACCGCCCGCGCCAAGGGACTGCGCGAAGGCAAGGTCATCGGCCGGCACGGCATGCGCAACGCGCTCATCCCGGTCGTGACGGTGATTGGCCTGGCTTATGGCAACCTGCTGGTCGGTTCGATCTTGATCGAGTCGATTTTCGCCTATCCGGGCATCGGGCGCTATATGTTCCGCGCCAGCACATCGCAGGACTTCCCGGCTATCATGGGCGTCAGCCTGCTCATCGCGGTCATTTATGTCGGAGTCAATTTTGTCGTCGATATCGCCTATTACTTTCTCGACCCCCGTATCCGCATCGCCTAGTTTGTGGCGGCGGCTGCGTTATCACCTGCGGCGCAATCCGCTGGTGCTGGTGGGCACGATCATCGTGGCGCTGTGGCTGGTCATCGCGCTGCAAGTGCCCAATATCGCCCCCTACCAGCCGCTGGCGCAAGACCTGGTCAACCGCAAGCTGACGCCCAACGCGACCTTTCTCTTCGGCACAGACGAGCTGGGTCGCGATATCTTCAGCCGGGTGCTGTGGGGTGCGCGCATCACCATTCCGGCCGGGCTGGCTGTCATCAGCTTCGGCAGCGCGCTGGGCGTGATCATCGGCGCGGTGGCGGGTTATGTGGGCGGCGTCGGCGATGAACTGCTGATGCGCGTGACCGAGCTGTTCATGGCTTTCCCGACCATCATTTTGGCGATGGCGGTCACGGCTGCGCTGGGACCAGACATCCGCAATGCCGTGCTGGCGCTGGTGGTGGTGTGGTGGCCCCGCTATGCGCGCGTGCTGCGCGGGCTGGTGCTGGAGGTGAAGGCGCAGGAATATGTCGAGGCGGCGCGCAGTGTCGGGGCGGGCGGCGCTTACATCCTCTTCCGCACGATTTTGCCCAACTGCATCGCCCCGGCGGTGATCTTGGCTACGCTGGATATCGGCACGGCTATCATCGTTTTCGCCTCGCTGAGCTTCATCGGTCTGGGACCCGATCCATCCTCGCCGGAATGGGGACGCATGGTCAGCATCGGCATCGATTTCTTCGACCAATGGTGGATGTGGCTGTTCCCGGGTTTGGCGATCGCCAGCCTGGTCATGGCTTTCAATTTCATCGGCGATGGTCTGCGCGATATTCTGGATCCGCGGCTGCGCGGGGAATGATTTTTTGCCACGCAGACACATAGGCGCAGCGGGGTCTATCCCCAATCAAAGACGACGCCGATGGTTGTGTCCTTGTCCGCTTGCAAGCCACGGTAGGCGCTGGCGGCTTCGTTGGGGGACAGCGTGTGCGTGTGCAGCGGCGCGACATGCAGCTTGCCCGCCACGATCGCGTCCATGGCGATCGCCGAGTTGCGCACCATATTGTGCTTGACGAAGTTGTCGGGCTTCACCGGATAGCGCCATTCGTGAGCGCCCTTGAAAGTTACATTGCCCCTGCCATCCAGGTGCACATGCCCGAGCACGCCCGTCAGGTCGGTCTGGTGTGCTCCGCGCGGCGTGCCCAGCAAAATCGCCTCGCCATAACGCCCGATTAGCGGCAGGGCAGATTCCAGCGCAGCCGGAACGCCGGTCGCCTCGATCAGCGTGCTTACGCCTTGCCCGCCAGTGATGGCAGCGACTTGCTGCGCGACCGTGTCGTCCATGACCAGCGCATGCGCCAGGCCACATTGCCGCGCCAGCTCGACCCGCGCCGCGCTCAAGTCCAGCCCGATGAGGCGCCCGCCCTGCAAGCCCGCCAACTGCGCCGCCAGGTTGCCCACGCTGCCCAGCCCGGTGACCGCCACCCAGTCGCCCAGCTCGATGGTGGAGATGCGCAGCGCTGTCATGGCCACGGTCGCCATGCGCGTGAAGGGCACGAGCTGCAGCGGCAGGTCGGCATGTGGTCGCAGGAACATGGCGCGCGGGTTGGCTGTGTCGATGACGCTGTATTGCTGATGCCCGCCCCAGCAGTAGACCATGTCGCCGGGCGCGAAGCCGGACACAGATGCGCCGGTTTCGACGATTTCGCCGACAGCTGCGTAGCCGGGCGTCTGCGGGAAGCTGAACCAAGCTTCCACTCCGGAAAGGCAGGCGAGCTCGGTGCCGGCGCTGATGAGCGAGTAGCGCGTCTGCACGAGGGCTTCGTGCGCGCCGAGCGATATGTCCGCGTCGAGCTGCTGGAATTCGACCTGGCCTGGCGCGGTGAAGACGATGCTGGCGTTTTTCATATCAGTGGCTCCTGGCGTGTCATTCAAATATTTATATCACAGAAACACAGAAGTCAACGTAAGTAAGTCGTGCAACAAGGATTTGCCACAGAGCCACAGAGGCACAGAGAAGAACCCTTTTTTCTCTCGGTGTACTCTCTCCAACTCGGTGTACTCGGTGGTTAAGCTTTTTCAATTACTTGGTTTCACTGAGGTAGTGAGATTCTACAAAGGGCACAAGGATTTTCTCGGTAAAATCACGCAACTAAATGACAGAAAGAACGAACCACCGAGTACATCTAGTGATAAACCTCTGTGTTCTCTGCGTCCTCTGTGCTACCATCATCCCCCTACACCTCCAACAACAAGGAGCGCACGATGACTCTCGATGAAAAAGCCCGCGCCTTGGGCATCGACCTGGACGACTTCACGCCTTCGGGCACGCTCGCCCCCGCCACGCGCATCGGCGATACGATTTATGTGTCCGGGCATGTCTCCACCGGCTATGTGGGTAAGCTGGGGCGCGACCTGGATGTGGAAACGGGCAAAGCCGCCGCCCGCGTCTGCGCCATCGACCTGCTCAAAGCCGCTTATACCATCACCGGCACGCTCAATAATCTGCGTCCGCGCAAGCTGCTGGGCGCGGTCAATTCCATGCCCGACTTCAACGACCAGCACCTGGTCATCAATGGCGCGAGCGAGCTTTTCTGGGAGCTGTATGACGGCGAGCTGCACGCCCGCAGCGCTTTGGGTTTTGCCTCGCTGCCCAATGGATTCGCAGTCGAGATCGAAGCGATCTTCGAGGTCACTGGCTAGCCCGCGTGTCGCTGGCATCCCGGCTGGGCGCGGCTTGGGCGCGTCCCTACGGCAAGGTACGGGCATTTCGCGGGCAGGCGAGCGTCTTCCTGCTGTCGCTGGTGGGCATGGCGCTGGTCGTCGATGGCATCTACAGC
>DAOUJB010000553.1:0-8037 GCA_034423155.1 Anaerolineae bacterium
GACGAAGTCGCCACGCAGACCATCGAGCTGGAAGACGGCAAACTCAATGTTTATCACGGCAACTATTCTTATTACATCAACGAGCGCGAACGCCGCCGCCTGCGCCAACAGCAGCAATATGTCACGCAGCAGAAAGAGATCGCCCGCCTGGAAGAGATGATCGAGCGCTTCGAACGCTGGGCGCGCCAGGTGCTAAGCCGCAAGCATATGCTGGCCGCCCGTCAACGCCGGCGCATGCTGCAGAAGATGCACGACCGCGGCGAAATCATCGAGAAGGTCGGCGAACAGCGCTTGATGGATTTCAAGGTGGCCGGCTGGCGCGGCAGCAAAAATGTGCTGGAATTGTGCGGGCTGGGCATGGCTTTTGCCGACGAGCCGCTCTTCTTGGATGCCGATCTGCTCATTCGCCATGGCGAGCGCGTGGGCATCATCGGCGGCAACGGCGCGGGCAAGACCGTCTTGCTCAAGCTGGTGCTGGGCGAGCTGCAGCCGACTTTTGGCAGGGTCAAGATCGGTCCCAGCGTGCGCATCGGCTATTATTCGCAAGAGCATCAGACTCTGGATGCCTGGCTGAATAAGTCGCCCTTACAGTTGATCCGCAGCAAGCAAAACAGCAGTGAATCCAACGCAGTTTCGTTTTTGCTGGGCATGGCTTTCAGCTATCAGCAGGCGCATCAACCCATCGGCAGCTTGTCAGGCGGCGAACGCAGTCGGCTGCAGTTGGCGCTGGTGATGCTGCAAGAGCCGAACCTGCTGCTGCTGGACGAGCCAACCAACAACCTTGATATCGCTTCGGTCGAAGTGCTGGAAGCTGCGCTGGACGATTTCGTCGGCACAGTCGCCATCGTCTCGCACGACCGTTACTTTCTCGACCAGACCGTCGACCGGCTTGTCGAGTTGCGCGCGGGCGACCTGCGCGAATACCAAGGCGGCTACACTGAGTACCTGCATGCGACCGGGCGTCTGTAATCCGATCAGACGGCGGCCGGTCGCGCCCGGATCACCGCGCCGGGGATCGTGAAAGTGAAGTCATCGCTGTCGATCTGCGCGGGCAATTCAAAGCCAATGCGAATATCGTCCGACGCGCCGGCGAATAGCGCTTTGATCATGTCGCGATTGGATTGCGGCGTACGCATACGCTGCGTCCAAGTCTCAAAGTGCAGGCTGAGCGCGAATCGTTGCGGGGCCTCCGCCGCAAAACCAGCCGCTCGCAGCATCGCCTGCCATTCAGACGCGCGGAAGTCGCGCACATGCGAGGCATCGCGCAGCAATTCGATGGTCTGCAAAAAGGTATCCTGGGCGAAATCTTCGCTGGCCATGATATCGCTGATGACGAAGACGCCGCATGGCTTCAACACGCGCCGAAACTCCGCCAATGCTCGCTCGGGACGATGCCAATGGTGCGCGCTATAGCGGGTGGCGACGATATCAAAGCGGGCGGCCGGGTAGGGAAGCTGCTCCACATCCGCTTGCTGCAGCGCCAGGTTGTCCACGCCGCGTTCATCAGCCAGCGCTTCCACCTGGTCGAGCATGGCTGGCGTGAAATCGCAGGCATAGACCTTGCCCCCGCGCGCTGCCAAAGCCAGCCCCGTATGGCCTGCGCCACAACCCGCGTCCAGGACAATTTTCTCCGGCTGCGGGTCGGCAGCGGCAACCAGCAGCTCCAGATCGGCGCCAGCGGCATGCACTTTGCTGGTTCGATAATTGGCGGCGACATCCCCGAATTGGCGCTGCACATGCGCTTTGATGTCGACGGGTTGTGAAATCGTCATTTGCTTTCCCGCTCTGCAGTCGCAGAGAAAGTCGCCCTTGCAATTGCGGGCGAATCTGCTAGACTATGTGCAACCATCTCCCGATACCAACCGATTGCAAGGTTTGCCTTGACAACACCTTCGGTATTCTTGTACGCTACTGGTTTGCAATTCTTTTGCCAACACACTGCTGCGGATACATGAAAACCGACCACGACATTTTGTGTTGGTTGACTTGCTCATCGTCTCACCATTTTGCGTGGCGCGTTTTGCGCGTCGATGCTCGCCCCCAGCCGATTCCAGCCAAGGAGCCGCGTCTTGAAACACTATTATAATGTCAAGAACTACGCTCGCACGCCAGAGATCCAAGACTTACCCCCGCTGATCGATATCCAGCTCAAGTCTTTCGACCACTTCTTGCGTGGCGGCAAGCTGCTGGAGCTCTTTGACGAAATCAACCCGATCACCAGCTTCAACGGCAATCTGTCGCTGTACTTCCCGGGTAACGACCCGCAGGCACAAGAATTTGGGCTGGAATTCCGCCTGGAAGAGCCCAAGTACAATGAAGATGAGTGCATCGAACGCGATATGTCTTATTCGGCGTCTTTGCACGCCAAGGTCGCCTTGGTCAATCACGAGCAGGCGGATGAGTTCATCGTGCAAGAAATCTTCTTGGGCGAATTCCCGCTGATGACCGAGAATGGCACTTTCATCATCAATGGCACCGAGCGCGTGGTGGTCAGCCAGTTGATTCGCTCGCCGGGCGTCTATTTTGATGGCGAAGAAGAACGCACCACCGGGCGTTATCTGTCCAATTGCAAGCTCATCCCCGACCGTGGCGCTTGGATGGAATTCGAGACGCGCAAGACCGACTACATCACAGTCAAGTTCAACCGCAAGCGCACCATCCCGGTGACGATTCTGCTGCGCGCGCTGGCGGCCGTGGAAGATGGCATGTCGGCTTCGCGCTCGCCAGTCAAAACCGGCGATGATGAAGAAATCCTCGCGCTCTTCAAAGATGTCGACACAGATGAAACGCGCCGCTATATCGAGACATGCATCAACCAGGAGCCGGTCTGGGACTTGAAGAAAGGCCAAAAGATCGGCGAGGCCGCGTTGATCGAATTTTTCAAACGCATCCGCCCCGGCGATCCGCCAACCAAAGACAATGCCCGCAGCTTCCTGGAAGAGCAGCTTTTTGACAAGCGCCGCTACGACCTGGAGCGGGTTGGCAGGTACAAACTCAATCGACGTTTGAACCTGGCAGCGGTCGTCCCGCGCGAACACCGCACCCTGACCAAGCATGACATCGTCGAGCTGGTGCGGCATATGGTCGAGATCAACAACGCGGATGACCCCGTCCGCCACTTTGATGACATTGACCACCTGGGCAGCCGGCGTGTCAAGACCGTCGGCGAGCTCATCGGCAACAAACTGCGCGTTGGCTTGCGGCGCATGGAACGCGTCGTGCGCGAGCGCATGTCGATCCGCGAAGCCGATCAGCTGGCGCCCGTTTCGCTCATCAATATCCGGCCCATTGTGGCAGCCGTGCGCGAATTCTTCGGCTCTTCGCAGCTTTCGCAATTCATGGAACAAACCAATCCGCTTTCCGAGCTGACTCACAAGCGCACCTTGTCGGCGCTGGGTCCGGGCGGTTTGCGCCGCGAACGAGCCGGCTTTGATGTGCGCGATGTGCACCATAGCCACTACGGGCGCATCTGCCCCATGGAGACTCCCGAAGGACCCAATATCGGCTTGATCGGTCGCCTGGCCAGTTATGCGCGCGTCAATGAATTGGGCTTTATCGAAACGCCCTACCGCAAGGTAATCAACAGCCTGCCGCTGGATGACGAACGTCTGCCTGGCCGAGTCCTCAATGACGATATCGAAGCTGTCTTGTCGCTGCCCAAGGGCGCTGTCATCACCGAAGACATTGTCGGCATGCTGCGTTATCACCAGATTGAGACAGTCGCCGTGCATGCCAGCGGTGTCCTGGAATCGGTGGAACAACGACCGGTTGACGAAGCGCTGATTGGCATCCGCATTGGCAGCGATGTCACGGTGGGCGTGGTGCGCAGCCAGTTGACCAACCTGATCGATGCCGTGCGTGACCAACTCGACAGCCGCGCCCTCAGCGAAACTCGCGAGGAATATGATGCGCTCTTTGTCGATGCTGCGGGACCCATCATCAGCGCAGCCGATCTGGTGTGGGAAAACCGCGAAAGCATGACCCCGCAGCACCTCGAGCAATTTGACGAGGCGGTTGGTGCACGCGCAGCCGAGCTGGAAGGCACGATCTCGACCTACCTGAACGCGCGCGTCGATTTGCGCAGTGCCATCGAGGCTTTGACCAACGCGCTGGACAAACCGCCCAGCCGTCTGTTGGATGTGCCCAAACGCTTTGATCAGCTCTACGACGAAGCCGCCAAATATGCCGGCAAAGTAGGCGACTTCGTGCGCATGGCGGAGAAATCGCTGAACGGCGAACAATTGTCCCCGCGCGAAGTCAGCCGCATTATGCAATCGGCCTACAACTGCATCCGCCTATTCCACGAGAAGATGGCCAATGCCGACGAAGCGGTCGAGCGCGCCCTCAAGCCGTTGGACGACTTGCAGCGGTCTGAGGTCATGACCGAGCGGCGGATCATCGCGGAAAGCGGCGACATAATCGACGCAGCGATGCTGCAATCCCTTCGCCAGCATTCAATTGCGCAGGTGCCGGTTGTTGTCTTCGGCGATGATGGCGCATCGGAAGCCTTGCCCGTTGATGACGACTTGGTCGGGCGCATGCTTCACGAGGCCATCGAATCCGAAGCGCTGGTGCTGGAAGAAGGCGAGGTCATCGACGCGGATGCGCTGCAGAAATTGCGGCAAGCTGGCTTTGCTGCCGCGCCGATCGCACCCTTCGCTTCGCACGAAATCACCTATCTTTCGGCTGACCAAGAAGACGCATTCACAATCGCGCAAGCCAACGCCATCCTGGACGAGCGCGGACAATTCGTTTCCAATCGAGTTTCGGCGCGCTTGCACCAGCAGTTTGTCTCGGTGGCGCCGCATCGCATCGAATACATGGATGTCGCGCCACGCCAAATCGTCGGCATCAGCGCGGCATTGATCCCCTTCCTTTCGCATGATGCCGCCAACCGCGCCTTGATGGGCTCCAACATGCAGCGTCAAGCGGTGCCGTTGATCACGCCAGATGTCTCGGTGGTCAGCACCGGCATGGAACGCCAGGCTGCATCAAGCAGCGGGCAAGTGCTGGTTTCAGAAGTTTCTGGCGAGGTCATCAGCGTTCAAGGGCACCGCGTCATTGTGCGAACGGGGGATGGCGAAGAACTCACATTCCAGCTGCGCAAGTACGAGCGCTCCAACCAGTCGACCTGCATCGACCAGCATCCGCAAGTGCGCAAGGGCGACATGATCCAGCCGGGCGACATCATCGCCGACAGCTCATCCACCTACAACGGCCACCTGGCGTTGGGACAAGACGTCTTGACCTGCTTCTTGTCGTGGGATGGCGGCAATTATGAAGATGCTTTGCTGGTCAGCGAAGACTTGCTGCGCAGCGACAAGTTCACCAGCATCCACATCGAAAAGTACGAGATCGAGGCGCGCGATACCAAACTGGGCGCAGAAGAGATCACCTATGACATCCCCAATGTCGGCGAAGAAGCGCTGAAAGACCTCGACCAGGACGGCATCGTGCGCATCGGCGCAGAAGTGGGACCCAACGACATCTTGGTTGGCAAGATCACGCCCAAAGGCGAGAAAGAACTATCGCCCGAAGAAAAGCTGCTGCGCGCCATCTTTGGCGAACATGCCCGCGAAGTCAAAGACTCGTCGCTGCGCCTGCCCCATGGCGACCGCGGCAAAGTAATCGATGTCAAGGTCTTCAATCGCGAAGAACACCCCGATCTGCCGGCCGGCGTTGAGAAAATGGTACGCGTCAATGTGGCGCAGCGCCGCAAGCTCACCGTCGGCGACAAAATGGCGGGCCGCCATGGCAACAAAGGCGTCATTTCGAAGATCGTGACCGTCGAAGATATGCCCTATATTGATGGCGGCATCCCCTGCGAAATCATCCTGAATCCGCTGGGCGTTCCCAGCCGCATGAATATCGGTCAAATCCTGGAGCTACACCTGGGCTGGGCGGCCGACCGACTGGGCTTCCGCGCCATCACCCCCGTGTTTGATGGAGTACAGGAATTGGAAATCCAGGCCGAACTGGGCCGCGCCTGGTTGATCGACTGGGCATGGAAACTGATCTCCGCCCGCGCCTGGGAAAACCAAGCGCAGATGGCGGCCAGCGCCGGCATGCAATCCGAAGACTTTGATGACGACATGCATGTCGTCTGCGCCTATTTGTTGGAGCTTGTCGGCGAATCGGGCGCATACGACAACGAGAAGATCATCCTGGAGCGGCAAGCGACCTATGTGCGGCGCGTTGCTGTCGGCGAGATCTTGCGCGAGCATGGCTATGACCCAGACGAAATCATGGTCTACAATACCGAGGGCCTGCCCGCCGAGGTGCGCGACCGCCGCGATGCCAGTGCGCTGGATACCTCGCTGCGCTTGTGGATACAGCATTACGCTCCGGACGATGTACAGCTGGCGGACGACATGAGCGCGCGCGAACTCTTTGAAGTCGCCGACCGCGTCATGTTCGCCACCAACGAGCCCGTCCCGCACTATGGCAAGATGACGCTCTATGATGGCCGCACCGGCGAACCATTTGATCGTCCCGTGGCGGTTGGCTATGTGCACATGTTGAAGCTGGCGCATCTGGTCGAAGACAAGGCGCATGCCCGCTCGACAGGTCCCTACAGCCTGGTTACCCAGCAGCCTTTGGGCGGCAAGGCGCAATTTGGCGGGCAGCGCTTCGGCGAGATGGAAGTGTGGGCGCTCGAGGCTTATGGCGCGGCGCACATCTTGCAAGAGATGCTGACGGTCAAATCGGACGATGTCCAGGGGCGCGTCAAGACCTACGAAAGCATCGTCAAAGGCGAGCCGATCGAAGAGCCGGGCATCCCCACCAGCTTCCGCGTGCTGGTCAAAGAACTGCAAAGCCTGGGCTTGTCGGTCGAAGCCATCACCGGCACAGGCGATGTCATCCGCTTTGGCAAATACGACGAGCAATACCGCAGACCGCAGCCAGAAACCGGCCTGTTGGGTTTGGGAGCGGCCCGCTCGGCTGAATTCTAGACGGCACTAGCAGTTGGGGGCGCGATACTTGCCAGTGCCCCCGGCCAGCCAAAATTCGCCAGAAAACGAGCCAGACTCGTGCGCAAGAACCTCGCCATTGCCTTGCTAGCTGTCGCATTTGCGTTGCTGGCGCTGGAAGTCGGCTGGCGCTTCTATGTCGCCAACTTTGGCACGCAGCAGCAAAAAATCCTCTACCTCTTTTCGCGCGCCGAAATCGACGAGCTGCAGTCGCTGTACCGCCCCATCCCTTTCGTCAATTATGGACTAACTCCCGACCGCGACGATGTCAATTCGCTGGGCTACCGCGGGCCTGAAATCACACAGCCCAAACCGCCAGACCGCTATCGCATCGTGGCGCTGGGCGGCAGCACCACTTATGGCGGTTACCTGGACAGCTACGAATCAACCTGGACCCACAAACTCGAGCGGCTGCTGGCTGATGACTATGGCTATAGCCAGGTCGAGCTGGTCAATGCGGGCGTGCCAGCTTACTCGTCCTTCGAGACGGCGGTCAACTTCATGCTGCGCGCGCAAGACCTCGCTCCCGACATGATCATCATCTATCACGCCACCAACGATGTGCGGGCGCGCCTGGTCGACCCCGCAGGCTATCGAGGCGGCTATGAACTGCGCGGCACCTGGCGAACCCTCGATCAAGCGTTACCGGCCAGCGCTTTGCAGCGGCTGCTTTTGCACAAGCTGGGCGATTCGCTGCAGCTGGCTTTTTCGCTGGACGAAAGGATGCCCGCGCCCAGCGATGTGCGCGCATGCCAACTGGATACGAGCGGCCCAGAAGCGGTATGCGCCAACCTGGGGGCAACAGCGGCGCAAATTTTGGAGGCCAATCCGCCCATCTACTTCCAGCGCAACCTGCACAATATTATTGCAATGGCGCAGAGCCACGATATCGCTACGCTGCTGCTGACCTGGGCTTATTCGCCTTTTGTCTATGACGCGCCCAATGGCGATGTCATGAGCCAGCCCTTCCGACAAGCCGCTGTCGCCGAGCACAATCAAATTATTCGCGAGCTGGCAGCCGAGCGCGGCACGCTCTTTTATGACATGGCCGCCAACTTGCCAATCG